>JAISDE010000007.1 GCA_031265035.1 Peptococcaceae bacterium
ACAAGAGGCCGCGGCGTTTTTCTACCAACATGCCGCCGGCGATCGTCGCCTGGGCGGGATCCTTTAGCCCGGCCGCCAGATCCAAAATCCGCTGGATCCCGGCTTGATCCGTTTCCCGCCCCAGCCAAAGCCGCAGCGCCCGGCGGGCCAGCACCGGCTCCAGCGCGGCCAGCGCCGCCGCGTCCGGACATTTTGGGCCGCCGCCGGTGAGAGCCTCTCTGGCCGCCGCCGGCAGAAACGATATGTACGCTTCCGACCGGTCGGCTACCGGCCGGAAGCTTGTTTGGCTGGCCGCTTCCAGCGTCGCCACCGCTGTTTTGCCCGGCGCCGTGGTCTTTTCTGGCGCTATAGCCTTTTCCGGCGCGCTAACTTTTTCCAACGCCGCCGCCGCCAGCTGATCCAGATAAGCGTCTTCCTGTCTCGCCAGTTCGGCCAGCCGGCCGGCGCTCTCGCTGAAACGGGGATTGCAGCCCTCTAGCAAAGGAACCACCCGATGCCGCAGACGGTTGCGCAAATAAGTATCCTGCCGGTTGGTGGCGTCCTCCCGGGGCTCGACAGCCAAAGCCTGACAATAAGCCAGTATTTCCTGCCGGCGTACTTCCAGCAAAGGGCGAATGTAAGGCAGTCGAACCGGCCAGATCCCGCTCAGGCCGCGCAGCCCGCCGCCATGGATCAGATGAATCAGGACGGTTTCCGCCTGATCGTCCAGATGATGGCCCAGGGCGATCCGATCCCCCGGCCATTGGGCCAGCGCGTCCTCCAGAAACTGTCGCCGGGCCTGACGAGCCGCGTCCTCTGGCGAGAGGCCCGCCTTAGCGGCCTCTTTTCCCGCCCAATAGCCCCGGAAAAAAGGGATTTGGCGGCGGCGGCAAAAATCCGCCGCCCAATCGGCGTCGGCCGCGGCCGCCTCACCCCGCAGGCCGTGATCCAGATGCGCGGCTGCCACTTCGCCGCCCCAACTGGGCCGCAACTCGGCCAGGGCGCAGAGCAGCGCCACCGAATCGGGGCCGCCGGAAAACCCGACCAAAACCCGACAGCCCGGCGGGAGCATCCCGTATTTCATAATAGTAGCCCGAACTCGCTCCGCGAACGATCCGGGCGGCGTTTTGCCGGATAAACGGGCCATTCCCGCGGCCATCCTTTGCTGTATTATCTGTATTATTTCGCTTGATTTTCTAATGGTTTTTTGAAGTATTTTCTAGATTATAATGTACTTACCCAGATTATAATGTACCTACAATGTAGAGTATAGCACCAAATATTTAGTTGGACAACCATACGCAACCATGTTACAATGACATGGCATAGATTGTAAAGAGCGTGTCAATAACGCGTAAAGGCGGTGGTGTATCTTTATGCTCCGTGTCATTTATCCAGACTAGTCGTTCCCCCTACCAAAATGCGTATTATAAGGAGGCAGATGCAAACATGTATACCAAAAAAAGAGTCTTAGCGTTTCTCTTGGCAGTTTGTCTTTTCATCGCGATGATCCCTACGGTGGTATTGGCGGCGAACGAGACGGTCGTCGTCAGTTCCCAGAAGTTGACGGTCAACGGCGAGGCGGTTGATGTATTCGCGTCATACAACATCAACAACGAGAACTATCTCAAAATCCGCGATATAGCGTATCTTTTGCAAGACACGCCCGCGCGGTTTTCGGTGGGTTACGCCAACGGCGCCGTGACCATCAAAACCAACACGGCTTACGCGTCCACCAGAGAGGCGGGGCCCATAAAGCCTGTCGCGTATAAGTCCTTTGACGGTGTGTCCAATGATCAGGTGACGATTGACGGTAGCGCTGTCCCTTTCACGGTCTACAAGATTGACGGCGCCAATTACTTCCGGCTCAGGGATTTCGCGGCTATTGGAGCGGTCACTTCCTATGACGCGGCGACGAACACCGCGCGGCTGACTACCGCCCCCACCGAGCCAGTCACCTTGCTCGTCCACGCGGCGGCGAGTCTGAAGACCACGTTTGAGAGCGTGATCGCGGACTTTAGCGCCAAGTATCCCAACATCAAGGTGGAACTCAACACCGGAGGCTCCGGCGCGCTGGTTACCCAAATTCAGGAAGGCGCGGGCGGCGACCTGTTCTTCTCAGCCGACCAGGCTAATATGGACAAGCTGGCCGCGGATATCGTGACCGATACCCGCGCCGACTTGCTTAAAAACTCACTTGTGTTGATCGTTCCCAGCGGCAATCCCAAGGGCATTACCTCGTTTGAGGACGCGCTTGACAAAGCCGGTAGCGACGTGGTCGCGATCGGCGAGGCCAAGACCGTGCCCGCCGGCGACCGGGCCAGGGAGGTCTATACGAGTCTCGGCCTCTTGGAGAAGCTGGAGGCGCTGACACTGACGCTGGACGACAGCGTCACGAAGGTGCTGAACCATGTGGCCAGCGGCGACGCCGTCGCCGGCTTTGTCTATTCGACCGACGCGGCCTCGGAAAGCAAGGTGACAGTAATCGCCGCCGCGCCAGCGGACAGTCACGCGCCAATCATCTATCCCGGCGCGGTTTTGAAAGAATCAAAGAATCAGGACGCGGCGAAGGTGTTCCTCGCTTATTTGAGTTCTGAGTCGGCGAGAGAGCGCTTCACGGCGGCCGGTTTTGTCATAGCGGAGTGAGGCGGCGAAATAGCAAGTGAAAAACATCAATTTATTGTTTCACGAGGCCTAAGATAAAAATCAGGGGCGCGCAGCGATGCGCGCCCCTGCGCGGAGAAGGACTATGTGGTCACCGATTATTATTTCGCTGGAAGTAGCGGGCGCCGCGACTGTTCTCGCGTTTTTTCTGGGCTTGCTCGCGGCGTGGAAAACGGTTAAGCTGCGCCGGTTAAAGGCTGTGTTTGACGCCCTGTTCACGCTGCCGATGGTACTGCCGCCGACAGTCATCGGCTTTTTTTTGTTGCTGATATTCGGAAGAAACGGCTTAATTGGCAATTGGCTCGCGGATGTGGGCCTGCCGATTGTGTTCAGCGTCAGGGGCGCGATTATCGCGGCGACGGTCGTAGCTTTCCCTTTGATGTACCGTACAGCGAGAGGCGCGTTTGAAAGCCTTGACCGCGACTTAGTCGCGGCGGCCCGGGTCTGCGGCGCCAGCGAGACCCTTATATTCTGGCAAATCATCGTTCCTACCTGCCGGCCGGGCATCGCGTCAGGAACCGTGCTCGCCTTCGCGCGAGCGCTGGGAGAGTTTGGCGCGACCTCAATGCTCGCGGGCAACATACCGGGACGTACCCAGACGATGTCGCTGGCGATTTATTCAGCGGTGCAAAGCAACGAGCGGGGCACAGCCTACGCCTGGATTGTCGTGATCATGCTGATCTCGCTCGGGACGCTGGCCCTGATCAACTTTTTTGAGAGATAATCCGCGGAAGCTGTAAGGAGGTTATCGACATGACGGAAACGGCGGAGTTGAGCGAGACAACCAAAAACGAGCTTCGCGCTCTCGGCGCGGACATCGTGGGGTTCGGTGATATATCCGAGCTGCCGGCCAGCGCGCGGGAGGGTTTGCCCGTGGGCATCAGCGTCGCGGTCAAATATCCCAAAGCCGTCATCCGCGGGATCTCGGAATTGCCGACGCCGGAATATCGCGAGTGGTACGACAGGCTCAACGCGCGTCTTGACGAGATAGTCGCGGGAGGCGCCAGGCTACTGGTCGGGCGCGGGTTCAAGGCCATCGCCCAGACGCGGGAGCGCGTCGGCGGGGGAGGAGCGGAATACATTACCGCCCTGCCCCACAAGACCGTGGCTACGAGAGCGGGAGTCGGCTGGATTGGGAAATGCGCCTTGCTGGTGACGAAGCGATATGGGTCGATGATTCGGCTCTCGTCCATCCTTACCGACGCGCCGCTAAACCGCGCCGAACCGCTCAACAAGTCCCTTTGCGGGGAATGTGACAACTGCGCGCGGGCTTGCCCGGCTGGGGCGGTTTCCGGCAAGCTGTGGGAAGTCGGGGTGTACCGCGACGAGTTTTTCGACCCGATAAAATGCCGCGAGACCGCTCGGGAGCGCGCGAGGCGGAGCTTCGGCGGCGAGATTACCCTTTGCGGCAAGTGCATAGAGGTGTGCCCACATACCCGGAGATACTTGGGCACTGCCTTGGCGGGCGGACTACGCCCTGTCCCGCGCCGTGAAGTTTGACGTAGTTATCGAATACTTCTTTTTACTGCTAAGCGGTTAATTAAAAATTGTCGGTAAGTTATTTCTTATACCCACACTTTGGGCACGCGCCTTTTTCGTTCAGCGCGATGCCGCAAAGCGGACAGCGGTCGACCTCTTTCGAGGTTGTGTGTACCTGTTTTGAGGTCGCGTATTCCTGCGAGGCGCCGTTTACTCCGCTGGTGAACGTGATTTTCGCGATGTTCAGCTTGTCTTTCAACAAGGCGTAAACAATCTTAATCATACCCTCAACGGTCATCGTCTCTTTCGTGACAACCAAACGGCATTCGGGGTACGCGGTCGCTAGCTCAGTCTTAAACGCGGGCCCCTTCTGCTTATTGGTCGGGGCGCCGGCCTTGATGCCTTGCGCCTCATAGACGCCAAGTATAGCGGGCAGCAATGGGTCGTCCTCGCGCAGAATCAGCGCGTGGTCAAAGTTCTGCAACACCTCCCACGCGGTCTTTTTGATTTCGTTGCAGGGGAATACCATGTTGACGCCGTCGTTGATGACATCCTCGACCTCAAGCGTCAGAATGCCCGTGTGACCGTGCAGGTACTGCGCTTCCCCCCTGAACCCATAGAACCTGTGAGCGTACTGTAGGTCTAAAACAGTAAAACTACGCATAACCGATCCCCCTTAATATTATTGAAATTTAATACTTGCATTTTATCACAACAAAATGTAATCGCCAATGGTAATTGTATGTAGCGGAATTTATTTCATGGATGACTGTTCAGAAGGGCCTTTTTCTGTTATCCTTTAATTAATACACTGAACCACCCGCACGGGATCGGAGGACGCATAAACAGGGATTTGAGACTAAAAAAGGATCTGAGACATTGACAACAAAAGATGCATTGACGACAAAAGGCGCGGGAAATTCCCCTGCCCGGGCGCTGACCAGGGCGGCGCTTTTCGCCGCTGTTTACGCCGGGCTCACCATCGCTGTGGCGCCTATTGCCTATGGGCCTTTGCAGTTTCGGGTATCGGAGGCGATGACGGTGTTGCCCTGGCTGTACCCGGAGGCGATACCGGGGCTTTTTGTCGGTTGCCTGATCGCCAATATTTATGGCGGCAACGGGATTTGGGATATTGTGTTCGGCAGCCTGGCTACCCTGACGGCCGCCATTATCAGCCGCCGGCTGAGACAGCCTTGGCTGGCGCCGCTACCGCCGGTGCTGATCAACGCGGTAGTGTTGGGCGTTATGTTTCAGTATTTATTGGGCATCCCTTTTATTCTGGGCGCCGCCGAGGTGGGACTGGGGCAATTGGGCGCCTGTTATGGGCTGGGCCTGCCGCTGCTGTACGCTTTGCGCCGTTTTTTAATCAAAGATTAACTTGCGCGATCAGGGACGGCGCGGTATAGTGGAGTAAGAGAAGCGGCCGTTGGGGAGGGTTGGGTGAGCATGAGGAAAGAAGTGATCCGCAAGCCGGTGCTGCCTTATTATCTGGCGGGCGCCGGTTGGCTGATATATAGCTTGTTGCTGCCGTTTTACCGCGTCACCGATATTTTGGTCGCGGCAGTGTTGTCCGCCGCCATTTTTTTTGTGGCGGCGAAGGTGATTCCCGGCCGGACGGAATGGGTGGAGGCGAAGGAAGATCCGGTGGACAGCGGCAACCGGCGGGTTGATGAGATGGTGGCGGCGGGCAAGGGTTTGCTGCGGGAAATCCGCGCGGTCAACGACCGTATCGCCCAACCGGCGTTGACGGCCCGGGTGGACAGCTTGGAGGAAGTCAGCCGGCAGATTTTCAGCGAGGTGATTCGCCGGCCCCGCAAGGCGCCGGAAATCCGCCGGTTTTTGGAGTATTATTTGCCGGTGACCCTGAAGCTGCTGAAATCTTACGACAATATGAGCGGCAGTGTCGGCGGCCGGGGTGTCGGGGACGGGGCCGGCCAAGCCGGTCAGGCTAGTCAAGCCGGCCAGGCTGGCCCGGTCGGGAACGTGCGGGTAACCATGGCGAAAATCGAGAATGTGATGGAGACGATAACCCAGGCTTTCCGGGCGCAGCTGGACAGGCTTTTCCAGGATGAGGCGTTGGATATATCCACAGATATTACCGTTTTGCGGGGCTTGCTGACTCAGGAGGGGCTTTTGGCCGACGGTCTGACGGTCGAGCGTTATGCCCAGGGTGAGACAGGGGCGGGGCCAGGCAGCCCCACCGGACAAGGCCCGGACGGCGCGGTGGGCTTGGGCGAAGCGGGTGGCCCGGACGGCTCAGGAGGCCTGGACGGGAACTTGGATAAGGGCGCGGATATTACGCTGAGATTTTGATAGGAGAGTGTAGAGATGGCAAACGAGGAAACAGCGACGATCAATCTCACTTTGGACGAGGATTTGCCGCTGGAGACGGCGGGAGCGCTGGTTTTGGCGCCTAAGGCGGCGCTGCGGGAGGCGGAGGCGCCGATAGAGGCGGCCGTGCTGGAAATGAATAGCCTGACGCCCAAGGAGCAGCAGACGGTGCTGGATTTCGCCGGCAAAATCGATCTCACCAAATCCAGCCAAATATTACAGTATGGCAGCGGCGCCCAGAAAAAGATCGCCGGGTTTTCCGAGGCGGCTTTGTCCAATGTGCGGACGAAGGATTTGGCGGAAGTGGGCGATATGATCTCCAGCCTGGTGGTGGAGTTGAAAGGCTTTGAGGCGGACGAGGGCGAAAAGGGGGTTTTCGGCTTTTTCAAAAAGGGCGTCAATAAGGTAGCCCTGATGAAAACCAAATACGACAGGGCCGAGACCAATGTGGACAAGATCAGCCAGTCTCTGGAGCGGCATCAGATCCAGCTGCTGAAAGACGTGGCGATGCTGGATGAGTTGTACCAGACTAATCTGGCGTATCTGAAAGAACTGGCGATGTATATTTTGGCGGGGAAAAAAGCTTTGGGCGAGGCCAGGGAGGTCAAGCTGCCGGCGTTTATGGAGAAAGCGAAGGTCAGCGGCTTGCCGGAGGACGCGCAAAACGCCAATGATTTCGCCAATCTGTGCGATCGGTTTGAGAAGAAGATCCACGATCTGGAGTTGACCCGGATGGTTTCCATCCAGATGGCGCCGCAGATTCGGCTGGTGCAAAACAGCAATACCCTGATGGCGGAGAAAATCCAATCCAGCATTGTCAACACCATTCCTTTATGGAAAAACCAGATGGTTTTGGCTCTGGGGATCGCCCATAGCCAAAAGGCGATGGAGGCCCAGCGGGAGGTCAGCGATCTGACCAACGAGTTGTTGAAAAAGAACGCGGACAAGCTGAAAACGGCCACAGTGGAGACCGCCAGGGAGTCGGAGCGGGGCATCGTGGATTTGGAGACGTTGCAGCATACCAATCAAAAATTGATCGAGACGCTGGATGAGGTGGTCAAAATCCAGGAGGACGGTCGGGCAAAGCGGCGGCAGGCGGAGGTGGAGTTGGGCCGGATCGAGGGTCAACTGAAACAGAAGCTGTTGGAAATCAGGCAGTGAGTTTGATAGGGCAAAGCGCCTGAGAGCGTAAAGCGGTTTGATAGGGCAAAGCGCTTGAGAGCGTGGAGCGGTTTGATAGGGCAAAAGGAGAAGGCAAGGCGATGAGTATTTGGCAAAAGCGGCCGGTCGCGGTCGCCGCGATGGTTTTG
Organism: Peptococcaceae bacterium; assembly: GCA_031265035.1. Taxonomy (GTDB): domain Bacteria; phylum Bacillota; class Peptococcia; order DRI-13; family UBA5745; genus JAISDE01. Next base: position 7,764 of record JAISDE010000007.1, read on the forward strand.
ATGATCCTTGTAGGCGCGCTGGCGGGCGGGCATAATTCCCTCAATCATTTGCGGGCGGTGGCGGCGGCGGTTTTTACCAACGGCGCGGCTGGCGATGGGGCCGGGATTGACCGGGATCTGCGGGAGCGGGGCGAGGCGGCTTACAATATGGTGGTGGTCGCGCGAAAATATTTGCCGGAGGATCACGGCTTGATTCAGGCGACCCTGGCGGCCCGGCAGAGCCTGGACGAGGCGGCGACGGTCAGGCATAAAGCGGCGGCGGACAAGGAACTGGCGGCGGCGGTGGCCGATCTTTACCAAGCGCTGGGCGCCATGAGCCTGTCGGAGTTGGACGCGCCTTATCCCCGGCGGCTGTATACCGATTTTCAGTCCAGAGGGGATAGCATCAGCCATGATCCTTATAATTTTCGGGCGTCGGCTTTCAATGAGGCATTGGACACTTTCCCAGCCTCTTTGCTGGGCGGTCTGACCGGTATACAGCCCCTGGAATTATTTGTATGACGACCGGGGAATCGACGGAGTAGAGAAGACGACGGCGCGAGAAAGTGGGCGAAGCATGAGGCAAGGCGGTAAAAGAAATAAAATCGGCGCGGCGGCATTGATACTCGTTTTGTCGCTGTTTCTCGCCTGGCCGGCCGCGGCGGCGACAGTGCCGGAATATCAGGCGGAATACGGGTACGCGGCGGATTTCGCCGATGTGCTGACGGCGGCGACGATCAATCATATCAACGAGACCAACGAGGCGTTGAGCGCCGCCAGCGGCGCCGAGGTTTTTGTGGTGACGGTGGATTTTACGGGCGGCGCGGATATTGAGACCTACGCTTATCGTTTGTTTAATCAATGGGCCATCGGCGGGGAGGAAAAAGACAATGGCCTCCTGCTGTTGCTGGTGATTGGGGAAGAAAATTATTGGGCCGTGCAGGGCGAGGGTTTGGAAAAGGATTTCAGTAGCGGTCTTTTGTCGGAATATCTGGATACTTATTTGGAGACGGATTTCGCGGCCGGCAATTATGACGCCGGCGTGGCGAAATTTTTTGACGCCTGCGTGGCCCGCCTGGAAAAGATTTATGGCGGGGCGGGCGGCGCCGCCGGGGTAGGTGGCAACGCCGGCGGCGAGCCGCGGCCCTCATCGCCTGCCCGATCGGGGCGGCGGGT
>JAISDE010000036.1 GCA_031265035.1 Peptococcaceae bacterium
GCAAAGACTCAAGCTACGATTTGAGAACGTAATAGGCGTAGCGGTTGTCGCCCACTTTTTCGATTCTTCCCTCGCTCACCATTTCGCGCAGCAAAGCCCTGACGCGACCATTGCTCAAACCAATGGCATTAACTAAGTCCGAAACCTTTACTTGCCGGTGTTCTTCAATAAAAGCGACGATATTGCGTTTCCTATCGGCTGCCGTAGCCGCTTGTGACCGCTTGACAACCGCTTGGCGACCGCTTGAATCAAATTGGCGGCTGATAGAAGTATCCTGCTCGTTTCTTTTGAAAGTGACTTTGAAGAATCCGGAGAACTCAAATTCCGGTTCAGCGACATTCGCTTCACGCGCGGCATTGCGCATCCTGCCGATTCCGGTTCCCATCTGCTCAATGTAGTCAATGCGGAAAAACATACTGGCGATTATCGGATTTCGCGTGATGGTCACCGTCCCGAAATTTTCGGGAGTAATGCCTTTGCAGAGACCGCCGGGGCTAACAATGTCCACGCGGTCGTCAAACACCTCAACCATAACCCGCGAACCCTTCTCAAAATAATCTCGATGACACGCGGCGTTTACCACGGCTTCACGAAGGGCATCTTCCGGCAGTTCGAGTATGTTCTCCCGGCGCAGAGTTTCGATTTTATAGCTGACGCGCAGGTGCTTCTTCAGAAAGATTATAGCGTCGTCAACATTACTGACAAGGTCGCCGTTGAGTTCCTTGGCGTCCAGAACATTCGCCTTGTCCGTTCCCTTATACAGAGCGCAGACAATTCCGGTGTGCCGGAATAAAACGTCCTCGTCATTCACACGGAAAAACAAAGCGCCGGCATTAGTGAAACACAGCTTGCCGCCGGATATTCCGGCGCAGTTCAGATTCTTCAAAATCGCTTCCCTGTCAAGCACATCGCTAATCTTCGCAGTCCTGACATATCGCTTGAACGCGCTCTCGTTAAACCGCTCGGTTATCTGCAGGTCAGAGCAGATGATTTCATCATACCGGACTCGCCCCTCGCTCTGGAAAAACTCAATAATACTGTCACGATCCAATTTCTGCGAATTAGGACCGGAACGCAGATAAAACCCCGACGGGCAGGAGTATGGTTTGTGAATACCCTCTGGAACCGTAAGTATCACAATGCTTTCATCAAGGTCAACGTCAAATTTAACGTTCAGGCGCGGCTCAATTTTATTGATGGTGTCCTGTATACGTGAACGGGCGTCGTTGCTCGTATCCGTGCCGACCACATACCCGTCATCATGTACGCCAATGTAAACTTTGCCGCCGGAGGCGTTGGCAAAAGCGCAGACCTCCGTAGGAAGCTCCTTGTCCGGATTTTCCTTGAACTCAATCGTATAACTTTCACCCTCGCTGAGGATAACACTCAAATCGTCAATCATTCAAAATCCTCCTCACTGGCTGGCGACTATCTTACCATATGCGGCGCAAATTGCCGCCACTATCAGATTAGCGTCTTCTGATTTATTATACCGCCCAAATGATATGCGGATTGATGATTTCGCTTGTTGTTCGGATAATCCTATCGCAAGAAGAACATGAGATGGTTCATCCTTGCCGGAATTGCAGGCGGAGCTTGTTGATACACAGATGCCTTTCAAGTCCAACAAGTGCATCAGCGATTCACCGGAAGCGGATGGGAAAGTAATGTTTATTGTCCCCGGCAGTCGTTCCGCAAATTCAGCATTGACAATAATATCAGGGATTGCAGATTTCAGCCCGCTGACAGTATCATGAACGAGCGCGGTCTGCTTTATTCTCTCCTCTGCCATGATGGTCACGCTCTCATCAAGCGCACAACCTAATGCGACTATCCCCGCTACATTTTCTGTTCCTGCCCGTTCGTTATGCTCTTGCTCGCCGCCGAAAACCATTTTAGGCAAAGTTAATCCGGAGCGTTTATAAAGAAATCCCGTTCCCTTTGCGCCATTGAATTTGTGCGCGGAAGCCGAAAGAAAATCAACATTGAGTTCTCTAATGATCAATAAGCGCTCAATGAGCGCTCAATTGATCTTGATGCCGCCGGACTTTGGTTTCAGGCCCCGGAGCAGGAGCAGGGAATTGACGGAGCGGGTGCCGGGCAGGGCGTAGATAACCTCCGTCAGAAAGCTTTCCAGATGCTCTTTGTCCCGCAAAGCCGCGTGGGCGTGGAGGGTGCTTTTCCCCGTCATCTGATTGCAGCTTAAAATGTACTCATTTTTCGCCAGCACGGCGGCGACATCCAGCAATTGCGCCGGGTTGCACTCGATCTCAAAAAAGACCGAGAAATTCAGGCCTACCGCGCGGGGATTGATGATGACGCTGAACCGCTCAATGACCTTCTCCTGCATCATTTGATTCACCCTTTCCCGCACCGCGGTACGGGAAAGATTCAATTCCCGGCCAATTTCCGCGAAGGATCGGCGGCCGTAGCGTTCCAGGATTTTCAGTATTTTGTAGTCTAAATCGTCCAAACCGTTGGCTTTCATGGCGTCCAGCATAGCGTCCCCTCCTTCTGTGCGCGTATGGGTAGAATCACTTTAGATTGTAGCCGAAAAGGGGATTTTTGTAAATGGCCTTCTCCCTCTGTAAAAAGCCCGAATTTTTTTATGAATTTTTTGTTGTAATTACGGCCGCCAGCGCTTAAAATGGGAGAGTAAGCTCAGGCGGGCGCGCGCCGGCGCCGGGATAGGGCATTGGCGCGGCCAAAAACGCGTAGAGCGCGAGGAGCAATATTTATATGGCAGCAGGTTCGCGGATTCGCAATGTGGCGATCATCGCCCATGTGGATCATGGTAAGACAACTCTGGTAGACAAATTGCTGGCTCAGGCCGGCGGGCTGAAAAGCCACGGTGAGACGACGGAACGAATCATGGACTCCAACGATCTGGAGCGGGAGCGGGGCATCACGATCCTGGCCAAAAACACGGCCATCCAATATGGGGAATATATCATCAATATCGTGGATACGCCAGGACACGCCGACTTTGGCGGCGAGGTGGAGCGGATCATGAAGATGGTGGACGGCGTGCTGTTGGTGGTGGACGCTTTTGAGGGCTGTATGCCCCAGACCCGGTTTGTCATGCGCAAGGCGATTGAGCAAGGGTTGAAGCCTATCGTGGTAGTCAACAAAATGGATCGGGAAAACGCCCGGCCGGCTGAGGTCGTGGATGAGGTGCTGGATCTGCTGATCGACCTGGGCGCGGACGAGGAAGACCTGGATTTTCCCGTGGTGTACGCCTCCGCCGTGGGCGGCTGGGCCAGCACCCGTTATACCGAGGCCGGCCGGGATATGGTGCCGATTTATGAGAGCATTTTAAGATACGTGCCGGCGCCCAAAGTGGAAGAAGGCAGCCTGCGCTTTCAGGTCACTTTGCTGGACTACAATGATTATCTGGGGCGGATCGCCATCGGGCGGATCAGCCGGGGCAGCCTGCGGGCCGGCGGGACGGTGGAAATCGCCAAGCGGGACGGCGGCAGGGAGCAGGCCCGGGTCACCAAGCTATTTGGTTTTCGGGGCTTGGAACGGATCGAGATGGACGAGATCGAGGCGGGCGATATGGCGGCGGTGGCCGGTCTGGGCAAGGTCAGCGTGGGTGAGACCGCGGGCCTGCCTGGCGAGGTGGAGGCCCTGCCCCTACTGAAAATCGACGAGCCTACCTTGCAGATGAATTTTTTGGTCAACAACTCGCCTTTCGCCGGCCGGGACGGGGAGCCGGTCACCGCCCGCAAATTGGCGGCCCGCCTGCTCAGGGAGACGGAAACCGACGTGTCCCTGCGGGTGGACGAGACAGAGCGGCCGGAGGTGTTTACCGTCAGCGGCCGGGGTGAGTTGCACCTGTCCATCCTGATTGAGACGATGCGGCGGGAGGGGATGGAGTTTCAAGTATCCATGCCCCAGGTGATCGTGAAGGAGATCGACGGCGCCAAATGCGAGCCTTTTGAGTATATGATGGCGGACGTGCCTGAGGAGGCGGTAGGCACGGTAATGGAAAAAATGGGCAGTCGCCGGGGGGAATTGCTCAATATGGAGACCAAGGGCGGTTGGACCCGGCTGGCCTACTCGATCCCCGCCCGGGGACTGGTGGGTTTTCGGACAGAATTTCTCACGGATACCAAGGGCTATGGCATTATGAACCACACCTACGACGGCTACAAGCCCTGGAAAGGGGAGATCAGCCGCCGGCGCAACGGCGCGCTGATCGCCTGGGAAACCGGCGTCGCCAAGACTTACGGCTTGCTCAATGTGGAAAGCCGGGGCACCTTGTTTATCGCTCCCGGCACGGACGTTTACGAGGGCATGATTGTGGGGGAAAATAGCCGGGAGCAGGATCTGGCGGTCAATGTTTGCAAGGAAAAGCAGATGTCCAATATGCGATCCTCCACCAAGGAGGAAACTGTAAAGCTGAAGGCGCCCAGAAATTTGAGCCTGGAGCAGTCCATCGAGTATATCGCCGACGACGAGTTGGTGGAGGTCACGCCAAAGTCCATCCGCTTGCGCAAGCTGACGCTGCAAAAAAACGAGCGGGAAAAATACGAGAAGGCCCGGCGGCTGTAGTCGGGGCTGGAGACAGAGCCGGGGCCGGCGCCTGAGAAGGGTGTTATCGCGACAGGAAGGAACGGATGGAAAGAGTCACCGTAAAAGCCTTCGCCAAAGTAAATATGACCCTGGATGTGCTGGGAGCTTTGCCGGGAGGGTATCATGAGCTTGAGACCCTCTTTCGGGGTATTCGCCTGCACGATTTGGTCGCGCTGGAAAAAAAAAGCGGCGGCGGTGTCAGTCTGACCTGGGACGCTCCCCCATCTTGGGTAAAAGGCGGGGAACTGCCGCCGGATCAGGATAATCTGGCGGCCAGGGCGGCCTGGCTGCTCCAGTCGGCCTACCCCGGGCAGGTGGGCGGTGTGTCTATAAGGTTGCGAAAAAAAATCCCTCTCGCCGCCGGGCTGGCCGGCGGCAGCGCGGATGGGGCGGCGGTCTTGCTGGGCCTGAACAGGCTGTTTCAATTAGGGTTATCCGACGCGGCCCTGGCCCGGTTCGCCGGGCAATTGGGCGCGGACGTTCCTTTTTGCCTGCGGCCCCTGGCGGCCGTGGGCCGGGGCCGGGGCGAGCTGCTGGAGCCGGTGGACGCCGGCCCGCCTTTGTGGTTGCTGCTGCTCAAACCGCCTTTTGGTTTGTCGACGGCGGCGGTGTTTGCCCGGCTGGATCAATTGCCGGCCGGCCGCCGGCCGGATCTGGGCCAGGCGCTGGCGGCGCTGCGGGCAGGGGATTTTGCCCGGGCCTGGTCCGCTATGGACAACGCTTTGGCGGCGGCGGCCTGCGATCTGCGACCGGAATTGGCCCGGTGGTTGGAGGGGCTGCAAGCCGCGGCGGGGTCGGCGGGCCGGGTGACGCTCAGTGGCAGCGGGCCTACGCTGGCGGCCTTTTTCCCGGCGGCGGCGGACGCCCGGCGGCTGGCGGCCCGGCTGACGTTGAGCGGCGATGAGATAACAACGGCGGCCAGGGATGAGCGGGGCGGGACGGGCGAAAGTGGGCCGACGGGCGCGCGGGGCGACGTCGCCGGGGCCGGCGGTCGCCGGCTGGCGGCCCGGCGACGTTTGCCCGGCTGGACGGTGATCGTGACCCGGACGGCGACAGAGGCCGATATAGCGAATCGAATGGTATCTTCTGACACTTAGGCTTTGTCGACTTTATTTTGTAACGATGCCTTAAAATTCGTAACGAGGGCCTTAAAAGGGGAAAAAATGGCGGGAGGAATGGATATGCCGGCGACAGCCGTGATTTTGGCGGCGGGAATAGGCACCAGGATGAAATCTGATTTGCCCAAGGTACTGCACCCCTTGCTGGGCGAGCCGATGATCACTTACGTGGTACGGGCGCTGCGGGCGGCGGGCGCCGAGAGGATCCTGGCGGTGCTGGGCCATGGCGGGGCGCTGGTAGAGAAAGCGCTGGGGGCGGACATCATTCCCGTCTACCAGGAGCAGCAGCTGGGGACAGGCCATGCCCTGCTACTGGCGCTGCCCCAGCTCTTGTCCCTGGGTGAGGACGATTGCCTGGTGGTCTGCGGCGACACGCCGCTGCTGACGGGAGAGACCCTGGCCGGGCTACGCCGCCGCCGCCTGGAGACAGCCGCCGCCGCCGCCGTGCTGACGGCGGTGGTGGAAAATCCTTCCGGTTACGGGCGAATTGTGGCGGAGGGGGATGAGATCAAGGCGATTGTGGAAGAAAAAGACAGTGACGTCAGCCAGCGGTTGATTCGGGAGGTCAACGGCGGCGCCTACTGTTTTGATTTGCCCTCGCTGCGGCGGGCGCTGGAGCAATTGCGGCCCGCCAACGCGCAGGGGGATTATGATCTTACCGACGGGATCCATTACCTCGGGGCGGCGGGGCGGCGGGTGGTGGCCTGCCGGGCGCCGGCGGCGGAAATCGCCGGCGTCAATGACCGGGCGCAGCTGGCTCAGGCCCAGTCCTATTTGCGGCAGCGGATTCTGGAACGGCACATGCTGGCGGGCGTGACCGTGGAGGATCCCCTGTCCACCTTTGTCGGCCCCTTGGCGGAGATTGGCCGGGATACGGTATTGGAGCCCGGCGTTCAATTGCTGGGGGCCACGGTCGTTGGCCCCAACTGCCGCCTGGGGCCCCGCAGCCGGATTACCGACTGCCGGATTGGGGCGGGGACGACTGTAGACCAATC
>JAISDE010000061.1 GCA_031265035.1 Peptococcaceae bacterium
ATTTTGGCATTATCCGTGCCGTCGAAATGTGTATTCGCGCCACAAATGCGTATTTCGGCCAAAATGCGCGCGATTTCTTCCATGTCCGGGATTATGACAGGACCATTATCGGGGTACAACTTATTGAAAATGAGACAGCCGTAGGAGCCTGGCAACTTGCGTGACGCGAAGGCATCCTGATGCTTTTGCAGGAATCGCCACACTTTAGTCTTTTCCCAACCCCAACGACTGCCCAGGGTTTCCAGTGTCAGCGCGGCGCCGTATTGACCGTACTGGACAATCGGCGCCAAGTCAGAGAAGATATTGCGCGGATCTCGCCGAACCGTATGGCACCACAGGTCGAGCCAGGCGTCAGCTTCCTCAAAGGTATAGCCGCCCTCCGCGAGCCTTGCTGTGATATCGCGAGGGAGGCAGAGAAAGCCGTAGCCATCAGTCGCGTATACTGCGCCGGTGCCAAGACAGGGTTCGCCGGAGCATTTCATAACATAATCAAGGATTTTGTAAGTGAGTTTTTTGGTTTTTGGGTCGAGGGTGTATTCGATATAGCCGAGGTAGGCGAGGGTATCTATGATTTCCAACGCCTTCCGGCGATTCTTAACGCCGAGGATATTCTTCAGCCCGACCACGCCGCCCGACCATGTGCCCGCGGCGACTTTGTTGATATAGCCGCAGTATTTGGCCTGCCCTTGGCGAAACGCCGCCTTTGTAGCCAACCGCGCCCAATAACCCATTACGCCCTTGCCGGCGGGCAGGTGGGTGCGCGGCAGCTTGACCCATTGGTATTTGAGCAGGCATTTCATAGACGTAATCTCCTTGCGGCGTTATTTAGACAAAAGAAAAGAGCCGCCAATGTGGCAGCTCATGAGCGTCAATGTGCATATAAACGCGCGTATTCAGTTTGATTTGATCTGTTATACGCGCTCGTATCCGGTCAGGTTTTCACTCTACCCAATTCAGCAGACTTCTTGTTAACATATAAACTGTTGTGCAGGATTCAAAGGCGGATGGCCTGGAAGGGACTGTGGCGGCAACATGACGCTCATATCCCAACCGTGAATGCACGATGGCCGTTTTTACCTTTTCCTCTGTCAAGAGCGCGTCGCAAACTTTCTTGACGGTGTCCCGGTTCTTATCATATGGAAAGACGAGCAACTTGCCCAATTCTTCTTTATATTTGTTCCGATGCAAGGAAGATTCCAACAATCGGAAATGATTGATGAACCACACCTCAAACGCCTGATTGGAAAAAGCGGCGCCGATTTTATGCCGTCCTGCATAGGCGATGGCGTCGTCAAAGTCTGTGAAATCATCCTTATCGAACACGCACCAAACCGCGTTATAGTCCTCTTTCCGCTGCTGCGCCCTAATGGCATACGCTACGATCTGCATGGGACTTTTTGCCTCAACTGCCGTGATAACGCTGATATTTCCCAGCGATGGCCGGAATACCTGTTTGAAAAGGTCAAAATATATCTGTTCGGTTTGCCCGCCACAGACAACCAACACTTCTTCTTTTGTCTGACGGAACGGGGATTTCCGGCGGTATCGGCTCTCACTCAAAGCTGTCACCTCGGTTCAAATCGGGGATAGCGCCGTAAACGCCCAACAGATACCGCTTGAGTATATCGCTGTTCTTGCGTACATCCTTGAAATCGCTAAGGGCGTACAGACTGCTGACACTGTGCTCATCTTTGTCCACGAACCATATCTGGTCGCGCCGGATATCCTCGTCCAGCAGCAAAACGTCGTGCGTGGCGCAGATAAGCTGCGCGTTCAGAGGGTTCCGGTCAATAGAATTGATAAGCGCGATCAGATGCCGTACTAAAGCGGGATGCAGATGGAGATCCATCTCGTCTATCACGATCACCGCCGATTCGGTCAATGCCTTGGAAAAGGCGTCCGACAGATCAAGCATTCGCTTGGTTCCATCCGAAGAGTAATCCGCGAAAGGCACGTCTATGATTCGCCCCGTGTTCCAATCCTCGCCGTATACCTTGTGGGAGCTGAACAAAGCCCCGCCGGATTGCCGCTTCATCTCCAATATATCACCGTCAGCTTTCTGCACGAATGCCCGGGTGAAATCGCTGATTGCCTTCGGAGTCACAGCCGCGTCGCCGTTCAACCCGAAGATAATCAGTTTTCGTGATATCCAATCCACAATTTTGATGGCCAGTGAGTTGTTCGCGTAGGCGGCCCATGATAGGAACAGCACATCGCCGCGCACATTCTTCCTCAGCGGCTCCACATCGGCCATGTCCGGAGTAAGGCGAATGTTGTCAAACTCGGGGGCCGTCCGTTCAAACACCACTGTCCGGCGTCGAGATTTCTTATACAGATGCTCTCGACTGATCTGTCCGGCAAGAATAGCAAAGCCATAGTCGTAGACTACGCCGTTTAGCAGGAATGATATTTCAAACCTGGTCGGCAGTTTCCCTGCGTCCTCCCGGAAGGTAAAGGGCTGACAGGTTTTGATATGCTCTGTTTGCACATCAATAGAAGATACGATCATCTTTTTCATGTAGTACAAGGCATGGATCAAGTTTGACTTGCCGCCGGCGTTAGCGCCGTAAATCAGGACGCTTTTCAGCAAATCGTCATGCTCCGTGGGTATGACGTTGAACTCCCTGTGTTCCTTATCGCCGGTCGCGATCATGCTGAGGGAGGCCTCTCCCAGAAAAGACCGGAAATTCTCGACTGTAAATCCAATCAACATAGTTCAATCACCTCTGCGCCTATTATATAACTTATCAAGTAAAATTGCAATAGAATTGCAAAATAGTGATTTAAGAATTTATTTAGATTTGGGTTGAGTGGTTATCTACATCCTTACCGGCAGCCCCGGAAGATTCTTGGTCTTGATGCCGACAAGGAACCAGTCGTTGGCCTTTTCGATCCGCGTTAGAATCCATTCGCCGTCAATCAACACATCGAAAGTCTCTCCGCAATGCAGACCGCCATAGTAGTCCGTCAAACCGAAACGGATGTCTATGCGGCCTTGCTGCTTATCATAAATGAGCGTCCCAGTTTTCATAATTGAAATCACCTTATCCTTTCATGCTGTGCTATCCACCATTGAACATTATTAGCGGCTGTTCATCCTGCTAAAAAAACAGAAAACAGGTGTTCAGGTTTTCAAAAAGCTAAATTACTTACTTAATACTCAAATTATTTATAGCTAATTTTTTCAATCTATCTATTGAATTTATGGATGCTATATGCTACTATAATCAAAGACCTAACGGGAGTTTCCATCCAAACCGAACGGAAATTCCCGTTAGCAAAAATGTGGAATCTGCTAATAAACTGCTAAGTGGACGCCATAAAAACGATGATATTCGGGAGTACGCCAACGCACTTGGAAGTACACTCAGTTTCGGAAAACCTTGCGATTACAAGCATTTGCCGGTACTGTAGAGTGAGCCAGCGTACTCTGTAAAATACGTGGGGTTCAACTCATAACCGGGTGGTCGCAGGTTCGAGTCCTGCAAGGCCCACCATCGCGCTCATCGGAAACGCTGTAATATCAATGATTTGCGGCGTTTCTTTTTTGTTTACCCCGTTTTATTACTGTTAGCGGCGCCGATTTTATGCCGCCCGGCATAGGCGATGGCGTCGTCAAAGTCTGTGAAATCATCCTTATCAAACACGCGCCAAACCGCGTTATAGCTCTCTTTCCGCTGACGCGCCCTAATGGCATACGCCACGATCTGCATGGGGCTTTTTGCCTCAACTGCCGTGGTAACGCTGATATTCCCCAGCGATGGCCGGAATACCTGTTTGAAAAGGTCAAAATATATCTGTTCGGTTTGCCCGCCGCAGACGACAAGCACTTCTTCTTTTACTTGACGGAACGGGGCTTTCCGGCGATATCGGCTCTCACTCAAGGCTGTCACCTCGGCTCAAATCGGGGATGGCGCCGTAGACGCCCAACAGATACCGCTTGAGTATATCGCTGTTTTGGCGTACATCCTTGAAATCGCTCAGGGCATACAGACTACTGACGCTGTGCTCGTCTTTATCCACAAACCATATCTGGTCGCGTCGGATGCCCTCATCCAGCAGCAAAACGTCGTGCGTGACGCAGATAAGCCGCGCGTTCAACGGGTTCCGGTCAATAGAATTGATAAGCGCGATCAAATGCCGCGCCAACGCGGGATGCAGATGAAGATCCATCTCATCTACAGATGCTCTCGACTGATCTGTCCGGCAAGAATAGCAAAGCCATAGTCGTAGACTACGCCGTTTAGCAGGAATGATATTTCAAATCTGGTCGGCAGCTTCCCCGCGTCCTCTCGAAAGGTAAAGGGTTGACAGGTCCTGATATGCTCCGTCTGCACGTCAATGGAGGATACGATCATCTTTTTCATGTAGTACAGGGCATGGATCAGGTTGGACTTGCCGCCGGCGTTCGCGCCGTAAATCAAAACGCTTTTCAGCAAATCGTTATGCTCTGCGGATATAACATTGAACTCCCTGTGTTCCTTGTCGCCGGTCGCGATCATGCTGAGGGACACAAACTCTCCAACTCTCCAAACTCTCCAATTTCTCCAACTTCTCCATTGACGGCGGGAGAAAAAGAGAGTATATTATGGACAATATTCCGAGAGGGTGATTACATGATTGAAAATCAAACAGTTGAGTACAAACGTGAATATAATCAAAAAGCAAAAAATACAATGCTCGCGTTTCTGAATACGGACGGAGGAACGCTTTACCTCGGCATAGACGATGACGCCTCTATATATGGTATAGATGGTGACATCGACATTGAAGCCCGGAGGGTTGCCAGTGGTTTCCGTGATTCCGTAACGCCCGATCCATCCGGATATTTCAAAGTAGAGCCGGAAAAACGCGAGGGCAAATATATCATTTTAGTAACCGTGGAACGCGGTTCCGCTATTCCCTACTGCTACGCCGCGGACGGTCTTGTCCCGAAAGGCGTCTATGTTCGTGTTGGCAGCAACACGGTGATGGCCACCCGTGAGCATATCCGCCAGATGATTAAGGACAACGGCACAGGGCAGTTCATTTCCGAATTGTCGATTGAGCAGAGCCTTACATTCGAGTATGCTGATAGGATTTTCGCCGCGAAGGAAGTCAAATTCGGTAAGGAGCAAAAGCAGTCTCTTGGGCTGATACGTCCCGATGGGCGTTATACCAACCTTGCTTTGATTCTTTCCGACCAATGCCCCTATACCACCAAGGCGGCTATTTTCGAGGGGCTAAACAAGGAGAAGTTCAAAGACCGTAAGGAGTTTACGGGCTCCCTGTTTAAGCAAATAGAAGATGTTCATACCTATCTTCACGTTTTTAATCGGTCGCGCAGCACCTTTGAAGGCGCGTACAGGGTGGACCATCCCGATTACCCCGATGTCGCGATCCGGGAAGCGTATGTGAACGCCCTCATTCACAGGGACTACTATATTGAGGGCAGCGTTCTTGTCAGTATGTTCGGCGACCGCCTTGAGTTTATGTCTTTGGGCGGTGTGATGCCCGGCGTTACCCATGACTTAATGTTGGCCGGCGTATCGGTTACGAGGAATGAGAAACTGGCGCGAATCTTTTACCGGCTGAATATTATAGAGGCGTTCGGCACAGGTATCCCCCGCATTTTCGGCGCGTATGAGCGCAGTGTCCGGCAGCCGGAAATACCTGTCGTGGACGGCGGGTTCCTTATTCGCGTTCCTAATATGAATTACAGTAACGGACAAGAGACAGCCAATGGTAAAACCGTTGGCATCACAAACGAGCAGCGCTTGCTTGCCACATTTGCCGATGCCAGTTTCAGCAAACAAGACGCGGCGGGGGTTCTCGGAATAACCGTAAGCGGCGCGTATAAGCTGTTGCAGCGTATGACGGAACAAGGCTTGCTTGTCGCATATAAAGAGGGCAAGCAATGGATATACAGCGAACCGTCCAGCATGGCTAAGCTCATTACATCGGGTAAGCCTAAAGGGCGCAAGACTACACACTAACTTCCGCTATCGTCCACTCAACGGACAACACTCGAAATCATTTTGGCGTCTTCGTCAAAAAACCGTATGCGGATATGTTATCACGAGAAATCGCGAAACGCCGCCAATCATCAAAGGATTAGCGGCGTTTCTTTTTCGCCAGGGGCTTCTTCATGATCTTCATCGAACCACCCATTTCCCGCCTTTATTGGCGCCCTCTCGGTAAATAATTTGCCTTTGCTTGAGTTCGAAAATAACGCGGTCTACTGTCCGAGTGGCAATTCCGGTCTTTTCCGATATGCGTTTTTTGGAAATCGACGGATTCTCGCGCATACAGGAAACAATCTCCTAAGCGCCTCCGCTTGCCGCGCCGCTTCCGGATCGGTCAGGCTGTATTCCCGCTTGAGGTCGTCCGCGTTGACATAAGTTTCGAACACAGGCAGACCGCGCGTAAGCGTGCTTTTCCCGGAGCCGTTCGGTCCCGCGAACGCGAGAACCTTGGGCCGGCGCGTCACGTCAGCGCCCATTACCGACATATTCTTTTTTTCCATCCGCGTTTTCCAAATAGGCGCGACCGGTGGCGGCGTCATATCGCGCCACGGGGAAACCCCGGCTTTCGTTACACTCATTCTATACTGTCCAATAAGTCAACCATTATGCGTCTGTTGTATGTGTTTTGGTATCATTTTGCAGACGGTCGAAGTTTGCTGACGGAATAACTGTAATAGCGATTGTGTGTAATAGCGATTGTATTGCAAAACACCCCGGGCGGCTGTATAATTTCAACGCGCCGGTCAACAAAATTTATCGCGAAATTTATCGCGTGGGGTATTATGGGGTATTAAAACGCGACAGGATCAGAAGAAGGAGGCGCCCGCGCATGACTAATAAACATAACGCGAAGGCCCGCTTTCCGCTCACCTTGCTCGCCATCCTGCTTATATCCGGAGCGGCGTTTTACGCCGTTTCCGTCCCCCGCCATATGGGGGCGGTGGCGGCGGTGGGTGGCGTTCTCGACCTCACAGACGCGGACTTTGACAGCCTGATCTACCCCCTTGACGGCGAGTGGGAGTTTTACTTTGGTCATCTTTACATGCCGGAAGACTTTACGGCGGGCTCGCCGCCTGGAGGAACATTCATCGCCGCGCCGCCCTCGTGGACGAGCGCGGGCTATCCCGCGCGAGGACACGCCACCTACCGCCTGACGCTCAAAACAGCGCGGGACACGCCGCTTATGCTCCATATCCCCGAAATCATGACGGCCGCCATTGTTTACATCAATGGCGAAAAAGTCCATGAGGCCGGGGGATTGGGTGTCAGCGGCGAGTTTCAAATAGCTCTGCGCAATGATTTTATCAGCTTTACGCCACGGAGCGGCGAAACGGAGATCGTCGCGCAAGCCGCCCGTTATCTGGCGGACGGGCGGGGCGGCCTGAATTACAGCGTCCATGTAGGCTCGGAGAGCCTTATGCTCAAGGACGCCATGCTGCGCCGCGCGCTGCTGGCCGCCGCGATAGGCATGATACTGATGATGGCTCTCTATCATCTCGCGCTGTTTCTGTTCAATCGCCGGGAATTTACCTATCTGTGGTATGTTCTGTATGTCCTGGTTACCGCCTCGCGGATGGCGATGGAAACCAACGGGCTTGTTCAGCTTTTGGCGCCGGGCGGCGTTACCGACCTTCTGTTTCGCGTGTATATGTCCTGCTTCGCCGGGCAGCTGCTGTTTTTGACGCTCTTTACCCTGGCGGCGTTTCAGATGCCCTATTGGCCCCGGGAGAAGCGTTGGCGCGTCGTGTACCTGGTGAGCGGCGCCATCTTCGCGGCGAACTTTTTGGTTTACCTCTCCCAGCCCGTCGCCCAAAGCTATTTGCCCACTGTTTCCTTAATACCTCTCGCTGTTGTAACCGCCGCCGCCGGTCGGCGGCTGTGGGTAAAGCGGGAAGAATACGCCGGTCGGTTTAGGGGCTTGTATATAATAGCCTTGCTGTTTTTCCTGGTTTGGGGGACGTTGGCGAAAGGGCTGGGGGATAATGCCCTGTTTGTTCCCGCCGTGTTATCTAACCTTTTTATGGCGATGGCCCAGGCCGTCATGCTGTCCCAAACCTATGCCGACGCTCTGGCGAAGGAGCAGTTCCTGCTCGCCGACAACGCCGCTCTGGAGCGGGTGAATCGGCTCAAAACGGATTTGATGAACACCATATCCCATGAGATGCGGACGCCGCTGGCGGTGATGTCGGGTTACACCGAGCTGATCTCCCGGGAGCTGAAAAAATCCGGGGCTGACCCGCGAACCGTCCGGGATCTCGACGCGATCACGTCGGAAGCGGAGCGGCTGGCCAATATGGTGTCCAATACGCGAGAACTGACTCTCGCCCGGGACGAGCCGGCCCGCCAAGCGCCGCTGTCGCCGGGGGGCGTAATTGAGCAAGTCGCTCGCCTATACCGCCCCATGATGGAACGCCAAGGAACCGCGCTGACCGTTGGGATTGAGGACGGTTTGCCGGATATTTTCGGCAGCCCGGCGGAAATCACCCAGGTGCTTTTCAATCTCCTGTCCAACGCCGGAAAATACGCCGAGAGCGCGGCAGTCGCCGTTGAGGCGCGGCGGGTGGGGGATGATATTGAGATCACCGTCGCCGACACGGGCAAAGGCATAGCGCCCGATTTCCTGCCCCGGGCCTTCGAGCGCTATCAAAGCGGCGAGAGCGGCGGCACCGGGGTAGGCCTCGCCGTCTGCAAAGAAATCGCGGAGAGTCACGGGGGCAGTATCGCTCTGGAAAGCGAGCTTGGCAAAGGAACGACGGCGCGGGTTCGACTCCCCATGTATAAAAGTAGTGATGATAAAGGTGGCGACGCCGGTGCCTGACAAAAATTTGATTTTGCTGGTCGAGGATAATAAACACCTCAACGAGATCAACCGCCGCAACCTACGATCGGCGGGCTATGAGGTGCTGACGGCGCTGAGTCTGGCCCGGGCGCGGGAATGTTTGCGGGATCACAGCCCGGACGTGATCTTGTTGGATGTGTTCCTGCCGGACGGCAGCGGCATGGATTTTTGCCGCGAGATTCGCGGGCGAACCTCGGCGCATATTCTATTCCTGACCTCGCTGGATGAGCACAACGAAAAAATCAAGGGTCTGGATATGGGCGGCGACGATTATATCACCAAGCCATACAGGCTGGATGAGCTGCTCTCCCGGGTGGGCGCGGCGATACGCCGCCGGGGGATGGGGGAGGCCAATCCCGCCGCCGAGACCGTCAAGCGAGGCGCGCTCACCCTCAATATAGTCCTGAAACGGGCCTATCTGGGCGAGGCCGATATGTCGCTAGCCCCGAAAGAGTTTGAGTTGTTGTATCTTTTCGCGAAAAACGAGGGTAAAATCCTGACCGCCGACGCGATCTATAAAGCGGTCTGGGTACAGCCTGGCATCGGCGACGCCAACGCTCTGCGGGTCGCGGTATCAAGGCTACGCAAGAAGCTGGGTTCTGAGGAAAACGGCGGGTTTATCATTGAGTCCGTTCGGAACGAGGGTTATCTTTTTACCGCCCCGTCCTGGCCGCCCGGGAATTTCCCGCAAGAAAATTAGCGTCCGGAAAATTAGCGCAAGAAAATTAACGTCCGGGAATTTCCCGGGAAATATTACAATTTGGAAATGTTCCCCCTTTCTTTGTTTTTCTCATGCTAAAATCAGGATGATTTTGCCGGCGATCCTCGCGTACGGGGCGCCGGCAAGCGCCGGAAAAAGTTGAGGAAACCGCAAAAAAGGGGGTTCACAAAAATGAGGAATCACAAAAAGCATCAAACCATATCCCGCCTGTTGTCATGGCTGCTTATCTCGGCCATGACGCTGACGCTGCTACCGCTTCAAGGCTTCGCGGCGGCAGGGGAGCGGCCCTCCGATTCGCCGGGAAACGGCGGCGTGACGGATTCGATCTATCAGGTGGCCGAGGATAGCCTGGCGATGGCTGAGTTGCTCTCCCGCATCGGGCTTATGTCCGCGGACAAGGGCAATACGGCCCAGAGCGACGACCTCTATATCATTGACGGCCGCCGCTACAAGGTGATCTACAACGATTATATCGCCTGTTATGTCGAGGCGGCGACCGGCGGTTACACCATTTTGCCCACCGCGATCGGGCTGACCTCGCCCTCGGCCCTGGGCATAAGCCTGGCGGACTCCCTTGGCGGGGCGGTGTTCAATATTGACGGCGGGGAATACGTTTTCGGCGGGGATTACCCGGCGAAAAACTCCTATCTGTTTCGGCCCGAGGTGCGGGGCGACATGCTTGTGACCCACTGGAACCTCGGCGATTATATCATTTCCCAGTATCAGGCCATTACACAGGATGTGAGCCGGGAAAACTCTTACGCGGTCAAGGTGGCCTACGCCGCCGAGTATTTCGGCCCGTCGGATACGCCCTCCGAGATTTCCGGCCGGCTGATTCTGCCCGCTCGCCTGGGCGACGACGGGAAAGCCCCGCTCGTCACCGGCGACGGCGGCCTTTTGCTGGGCGGCACGGTGCTGGCGCCGGTGCCCGACGAAATCTGGATGAATGGCGGGGACGGCCCGCGGACCTTCTTTGTCCTGAACGAGCACCAAAGCGATCTGCCCGCGCCGGAGCGTATGGCGCTGGGCGACAGGGCGGAACTGCTGGCCGGCGGGGAACCGGAGCAGTTCGCGGAGCTGAGTGACCCCGCCGCGTCCTTTACCTTCGCGCCCCGGACGCTGATAATACCTAAGGAAGGCGCGGCAGATCTCAATTCCAATCTTTGCGCCTTTTTGGTCAACTACGGTTACTACAATCTGATCCCGGCGGAATTGAGCCTGACGGTGGACGAGGCAGCCGCGCGGGAAAGCGCGGCGCTCTCCGAGTTGACGCTGGGTCTTTTGGCGGCGGGTGAAACCGCGTCGCTGTATTTCGATATATACGCGAATTATGCCGACAAAAATCCTGTCCCGGGCATGGACGCCAATGAGGCGGTCAAGCTGACCGACCTGACCTGGCAGCGCCCCGACGACGAGAACCCCACCCGCGTCAGTGTTTCCGGCGAGGGACTGCGTTCGGGTACGCTCGCCACAACTCAGCAGACGTTTGACATACCCACCGGCGCGACCGTCCGTTTCGGGGTGGATTGGGTCAGCCCGGGCGACGGGGAGCGCCTTGACCTCGGGGTGAATCAGAATTATCACTGGCCGTCCGGGTCGGAAGGAAACACGGAATTTCGCGCCCTCGCGCCGGACGCCGACGGCATGTACGAGTTTGTGATGCAGTCTGCCGCCGACGAGGCCACGGTGGAATTTCGCGTCGCGCCCAAGCCCGGTTACGCGGCGCTGAACTGGAACCATGCCGCGGTCTACTGGTCTCCCGTCCCGGTGACGGTATCGGATTGGAACCCGTCCCGCTTCGCGGTGGCGCCCGGGGAAACCGTAAGCATGACGCTGAACGGCGATGTGCCCTTCTATCTGTACGACGCCGCCGCCTCGCCGGAGCATTATCCCGGGCTGTATTACTACAAGACCGGCGACGACCACTATGACCCCGCCGCCGCTGTCGCCTTTGACAGTGCCCAGGCGCGTTACCCCGACGAGTACGGCGTTTTGCCGCTTTCGTTCACCGTGCCGAATGCGCAGGGTATCACGGAAGTCGGCATCGACTGGTACCCGGAAGAATCTGACTATCATAACACCAACTACGGCAACTGGCGTTACGCCTCCGTCAGCGTGATTCCCCGGGACGCGGTGGCGGGCGGGCTGCTGAGCCTGTCGGGCGGCAGCTGGATGAACGGCATCTTCCGAGCGGCCTCCGGCACGACCATTACCGTTGCCGTACCGACCTTGGCGAACGGCTATGACGCGAACAGCACCTATCTGTCGGTGTTCGACACGTATTTCGGGGAGGCCGTGGCCATATCCTACGGTTCAAGCCCGACGACTACAGACGAGCCTGTTTCCCTGCAAACTCTCAACAGCGCTAGCGCCGGCGTCGTCACGTTCACCATGCCGGATTCCGACGTGGCGGTACGTCTGGCGGCGGCGACCTATCCCAATGTGCTCACCGAGGTAAAGTACACGAACAGCAGCGACACTGCCATCAGCCTAGCCGACTATGACGGCCCCAAGGTCGCCGTGACCCTGCTGCCGGATCCGGCGTCAACCAACGAGACCGTCGCCCTGCGCTTGGAGCATCTGCTGGAAGGCGGCGGCGAGCCCTTTGATCTAGGCGCGACGACAGTCGCGATAACAAAAAATGGCGAAACCAATACAACAATCACACCCGTGACGAATCTCGCGGGACGGGAGTATTCCTTTACCATGCCCGCCTACGACGTCAAAGTCACCGTGACCATGAAGCAGGCGGCGGAGCCTACGCCCGTACACACCCTGTCCACCCGTCCGCTGGTGGAGGGCGGCGAGATTCGCGGCGGCATTTGGGCGCGGGAACAGTATACGACGCAGTCCGAGCGCCCCGCGTTCGCTCAGGACGGTACCTCGGCGCGAATCCCCCAGGGCGCGACGGTGGAATACTACGCCTACGAGCCGGATTATACCGACACATGGGTGATCGACGCGGTGTATCTCGCTCGGGCCGACGACCCGGAGTTGAAGCCGATAAGCAGCTATAATTTGGAGCCGGGCTACGCCAGCGGCGGCGGGGGCCAAGGTTCCATCACCTACCGTACTTTCACCATGCCAAACTACGATGCGGTGATCGTGGTGCGGGGCGGCAACTATCCCTACCCGGTAAAAACCGAATCCGTCTACGTGGTGGGCAGCGAGGTGACGGGGGGCGACTACCTGAACGCCCCCTACCACCCCTTGACGAACAATTATGTCGCGGCCTACGGTAAGGAGTTTACGTTAGCTAACGCCGGAACCCTCGCGCCCATTGACGCCATCATGCCCGGCGAGGCGGTGTATGTGGACGCCAAGCTGATTGCTGGTTACTACCTGAAAGAGGTTTGGCTGCTCATGGAGGGCTGGGCGCCCCGGAAATTGGATTTGACGCCGAACTATTCCATCGGATGGCATTATACGGGCGGCTTTCTCATGTCCGGCATAGGGCGGGGCGCGACAGTGCGCGCGATCTACGAAATAATCAATCCCGTAAAAATCACCTACACCCTGCCCGCCAACAGCGCCGGCCTGCGCCTTGACGAAGGCGGCCCGGTACGGTACCGGACGGCCAACGCGGAGCAGGATCCCTATACAGGCCAGGTCACAGGCGGCACATACTTCGCGCAAGATATCGTCTACCTCTACAACGATAATCCCTATGAACGGGCTTACAAGCTGCGGGAGGGAACGAACATAGATCTGGGCGGCGGCGTCAAGGCTGATATTACCAGGAATGACTACATCGGCTGCGTCGGCTACGACGTGCGGCTCACCTGGCCCACAAGCGGCGGGTTTCCGGCCAATATCCCAATCCCCATTGAGGGTCAGGATGTGGATTTCAAGCCGGCCCGTTTCGACAGCGCCGTCCCCAACCACACCAACCCGGAGAAATTCGAGAGCGTCACTGTATCCGGCCAATTCAGCGCCGAGACGATTGAGACGGGCGAGATCCATCTGGTGGTCTACGAGCCGAGCGGCGCCTACGTCAGCGGCGCCTCGCCTATTCTGAATACCTACAAAATCGATTGGACGAAGGCGGGAGGCGCCATCACCCCCGCTGCCGGGGATGAGCCGGCGACCCTGACGCTGAACCTGAAAGCTTCCGGCGCCATAATAGGCGGTCCGCCCGCTTTCAGCGAGATGGGGGCGACGGATGTATACGAGAACGGCTCCCTTGTCGGCACAAAACCCAATACCAAACGGGCCTGGGGCATACAGGTCGGCTACCGGCCCCTGTTCACCTCAAATGCCGGGGCGGGTGTGGAATACGGCACAGGCGGCAAGGCCATCCTCGCCTTCAACCTGCACGCGGCCGAGGTCAATTACGCCGCGCCGCCCAAGTATTACATGAGCATTGCGCGGGACGACTGGGGCAATTACGCCATGAAGGTGGGCGCGACGGAAGCGGAAGCCCGGGGCAACGGGAGCTATCCCACTACCGTGCTGACCTTTTACAACGAAAAGGGCTTTTTCGCCGACGATCCCGCCAACCCGGCCACGGTGCAAATCTCCGACGAGGGCGCCCAGAAGGTCAGCTTCAACGGCGCCATGTTCCTGGAAACCTACGGCCTGGGCACGCTGAAATTCACCAAAGACAGCGCGGGCGTCCATATGGAAGCCGAGAATATGCGGCTGCAAGCCCTGAACACGCCTATCTTTGTCCCCAGCTACATGTTCGCCGAAAGCCGCACACTGATGATGCATATGTATAACGGCTGGTGGTACTCGCTCAACCCCAAAAGCTCCGAAGAGCCTATAACCTTCGCGCCCTGGGGCGACATCAGCATGGAGATCGCGGGCTGGACGGGCTTCGCGGCCGGCATTGACGAAATAAAGGTGACAAAAAACACCATCAATATCAAGGGCGGCCTGTGGATGACCTGGCCCTTTGCCCAAGAGCCTTTCGGCGGTTTCGGCGTGGAGCGCCTGGAGCTGGAAATCAACAGCGGACAGGAGTATTTCGCGAAGTTTCGCGGCATTGAGGCGGAGGGCAAAATGGAGTTGCCCCAGCTCTACATTATCGGCGGCAGCGCCTACGCCCGGATCAACACCTTTGAGAACGATTATTACTTTGAGACGGAGGCTTCGCTGGGGCCGGCCAGCCTGGGCGGCTTCCTGCACCTGAAGGAATCAGAGCGGCTGGGCATCTGGCTGCCCAACAGCTTCTACTTCGACGTCGATCTCGGCGAAGTGGGCGTGCCCCTGGTGCCCCCCGCCATTGTGGCCTGGATCACCGGCGTTTCCGGCGGCATCAGCAATATGGTGGACACCATCGACTATGACTGGCGCGCCACCTTTTTTCCGCCAATTACGGTCACGATAGGAGCCCACTTCAAGCTGGTGCAGCTTTTGAGCTTCCACGCGGAAATCACCAGCGGCTTCTACAGCATGGTAGGCACGCTGACCGGCAGCGTGGAAATCGGCAAGGTCGGCGTTGACATCCTGGACTACCTGACCTTTGAGTTCGGCCTGTTCAACGAGCCGAAACGGGCGGACTCCAACTGCTCCCGGGTCTTTGCCAAGATCGGCGTACACGTCGGCCTGGCCCTGTCCAACCAATATGTGAAGGATATCATCAAAGGACAGCTGGGCGGCGCTTTCGGGCTGAAATTCGACAACCCCCTGCAAACGGGCTGGGACGCCATAATCTCCTATATGGAGGATCAAAGTACGAAGCTCTCCGTGACGGATCTAATCAATAAGTTTGCCCTGGAATACGCCGGCTACGCCTACGGCGGCGTGGAGGTCTACTTCCCGCAAATCCTGGTTTTCGGGCCTTTCCATCTTGCCAGCGTATACGCGCATATGAATTTCAGCGTCAAGCTCAACATCCAGCCCGAAGGCATGTTTGCCTCCCAGGGCTGGGTGGCGGGCCGCGCCCAGTTGCTGGAAGATCTGCGGGGCTGGTTCGCCTACAATATGGGGAACGAATATTTGGCTTTCGGCCACGGCGACCTGCCGGACAACTACGCGAATCTGGCCGGTATCACTACGTACAGCATGGCGGCGATGTCCATGTCGGCCTCGTCCGGCGCGGCGAAGGAATTGGGCGAAGGTCTGCGGGTGCTGGCGGATACGGAAAGCGCCGGCGCCTGGTCGCCGGCGCCGGATGCCGGATCCCTCTCCCTGTTCGCGGCCGGGTCGGACGCGGCCGGCGTCAAGATATACAGCGGCAAGGAAGGCGATATTTTTACCCGGCGCTTCACCCTGCCCGCGGGCAGCGCGGATTACTTCCTGGCCCTCCGTCAGCTTGAGTCGGGCACCGCGGACGCCGCGGGCGCCGATACCGTCGCTGACGCGGATCTGCGGCTTTACGCCCCGAATGGCGCGGAAATCACCCTGAACGTGTGGGACGCGGAGGATACCGTCACCGAAAACGACGCCCGTTTCGTCTACAACACCCTCGCGGGCAGGGATGATAGCGGCAACAGGACGTGGCTCATCGCCCTGCCGGAGGATACAGGCGTGGTGGGCGCGGGTGAGTGGACGCTACGATCCAGCCGCGACGTGTCCGCGCAGCTCTGGCAGCAGGACGCGATGCCCGGCATCGGCGGCGTCGCCCTGAGCGGCGGAGCGAGCGCGAACGGGGGAGTGAGCCTCAACAAAGGTACGCTTACGATTGACCTGGAAAACCTCAAACCGGAAGGCAGCGGGAACGGACAGCAGAATTACCAATATTCCATAGACTTGGTGCGCCGGGCCGCCCCCGACGGTGAAGCCCTGGCCACTATAAATGTGCCGCTGGGTAAAATAAATTCAGACAGTGTCGCCGGAAATGACCAGGAAGGTAATACGTCAATGGTCGGCGACTACTACGGCGACGTGGCGCAGGGCGGTAGCAGCGGCAACGGTAGCGGCTACGAATCCAAAACCCTCACGGCAGCGCTGAGCGCCGCCATGTTCCCTGATGACGCGACACCCGGCGATTACTACCCCGAGGTAGTGCTCTACCGTTATTACGGCACGGATGCCGAGGGCGAGGCCCTGCGTATGCCCCTGGACCGGGCGCCGGGCTACGAGCCGGTCAAAGTGACGAACGGCACCTTCGCGGACGTGACTGTGGGCAGCCTGACGGCTGTGGCCGGCCAGAACCAAAGCATAGAGGTGACCTTTGAGGGCGTTTCAAAAGATAGTGATTACGCAGACTTGGAATCTGCGGGTTATCTGATTACAGGCTACACAGTCGCCGCTTACGGCGGGGACGGGCTGCCCGCCCAGGCCATGCCCGCCAACCCCTCCGCCGGCGGGGGCAGCCTGAAAGGGCAGCCCGCGGATGGCGGCCCGGCGGCGGGGCCCGGCTATGTCGCCACCGGGCTAACGCTCTCCTACGACAGCGACGGCGATCTGCCCGCCCTGCCCGCCGGCGCGGACGACAGCCACACCGCGATCCTCACCGGGCTGACGCCGGGGCAATACACCGCGGGCGTCACGCCCATCTTCGCCGCCCAAGCGAACATCGCCGTACAGAGCAACGGCGTTGAGACGAGAACCTCCGGCGCTGTATCGGTCATAAAAGCGGTCGCGCCGGCGCTGACGCTGAGTCTCGCGGGCGGCGTCATCAGGGACGGCGACGGCAGTAGCAAGGTTCTCTGCGTCAGCCCCGGTTTTGAGCTGACGGTCAGCACAGCCGCCAACGCGGACATCAGCGTAATCCGCTACCGGGACAAAGAGGAAATGGCGGCGGCGACGAACGCGACATCACTCGCGCTGTCCGCGGCAACCTATTTCGGCAAAAACAGCGCGACCGTGAATGGCCAGCAGATCATCGGCGGCTATGAGACCCTGATGATCACCGCCGTGGACAGCGCCACGCTGGGCAGTGTCAACCAAGTCGTCACCCTTGTGCCGGATTTGACGCCGCCCACGCTGATTGTGGACAATCTGGCGGGGGACGCGCGGGTCGTCGCCACCACAGACAGCAGTTTCACCATCCAAGGGCGCACCCAGCCCGGCCTGACCGCCAGTTTGCTGAACGCCGGGGCGCCGATGTCGGCGACGTCGGACGACGCGGGGCGCTTCTCACTGAACGGTACTCTGCCCCAGGACAGCGACGGGCAAATCGCGGTCGCCGTCATGGGGGCTTCCGGGCTTACGGCGTCGCAGACGCTGAAAGTCGAGCAGGTCAGCGCGGCGGACTTCACGGCCCTGGAATTGACCCCGGCGGGTACGCTTGCCATGACACAGGGCGACACGCTGGCCTTGACGGTGCTGGGCGCGAGAGCGGACGGCAGTAAAATCAGCCTGTCCCCTGACAGCCTGACCTTTACCGCGGCCGGTTCCGTGACGGTCGACCCGGGCGGTGTGTTGACAGTCATCGGCGCCGGCGCGGGAACAGTCGCCGCCCGGTTGGGCGCTCTGCAATCTAATACTCTGCAGATTCAGGCCCAGGCCCTGGCGGGCGGCGACAGCGGGACGCCCACTCCCGGCTCCGGCCGCTCAGGCGGCGGCGGCGCCGGGGCGGCCACCACTAACCGCCCGCGCGGCTATATCATCACAACCCCGGACGGCAAGTCCGCCGTGACGGGAGCGGACGGCACTATCACCCTGCCGGGGGGCGGCGGGATCAAAACGCCGGCGGGCCTGACCGTCACCGCGCCGGCGGGCACGACCATAACGCTGAACGACGTAGTGACGCCGCCTCGATCGGCCGCCCTGTCGGTAACGCTGCCCTCCGGTTTGGCGCTGAATATCAGGCAAGGGACAGCCATCATCCTTGATGAGAGCGTCCCGCTGGGCTACCTGGCGGTCTTTGAGAATCAGTTCGCCGATGTGAGAGCGGGCAACTGGTTCTTTGACGATGTGGGCTTCGCCTATACCAACGGCCTGTTCGCCGGCACGGGGGCGGCCGCGTTCAGCCCCAACGCGCCTATGACCCGGGGCATGCTCGTCACCGTATTGGGCAGGCTTCACGGCATCGACACCAGCGGCCTCAAAAACGGTACATTCAGCGATGTGGACGCCGCCGCGTACTACGCCGCCTATGTTGAGTGGGCCCGGGAGGCCGGCGTCGTGAGCGGCGTGGGCGGCAACAATTTCGCCCCGGGCGCCCCGATTTCCCGGCAGGATTTGGCGGTCATCCTCCACAACTACATGCGGTTCGCGGACAAAGAGCTTCCAAGGAAACGGGAATATGGGGGATTTATTGATGACGGGGACATCGTGGCCTACGCCCGCGAGGCGGTGAGCGTCCTTTACCGGAGCGGCGTGATTGGCGGCAAGCCCGGCAACCTCTTTGACCCGAAAGGCCCGGCCACCCGGGCCGAGGCCGCGGCCATGCTGCGCAGGTTTATCATCGCCGTCAGTGGGTGAGATTCCGTTCTGTTCCTGTTCCAGATGGAACGGCTCGCCAGTATATGTCGTTTCTAAAAGTCCTCAAAGCGGATTAGCGCCACATTTCCCCGCCCGGCCGCTTCCGCCTGTATGCCATCCGTAAACCCGGTTTTAGCGAATACGTAGTAATACTTCTTTTTATGCGGGAACAGCGCGCTTCTTTCAATCAGTGTCCTCAAAACGCCAGAGCCAACGGCATCATTTGTCCATTTGCACTCGCAGAATATCCCGCTCTCTTTGTCGTCGGCGATAATGTCAATTTCACATTCTTCGCGTTTCTTGGGGTTATTACCCCACCAACGCCCGGCGTCGGTGAACAAAATCGGCGCGCGCTTGGCGACATTCTGCCGCCAAAGATATTGCTTGCAGATCTCCTCAAAAACAGCGCCCATAAACCCGGATATCTGGGACTCTATACGCTCATAAGACAGGCCGGTCTCTCCCCGTTGAATCAGCGACATATTATCCGGGACGAAACGATACCAAAACCGGAACATGTTGTCCTCCAGGCGATAAACGGTTTTTTTGCTTGTTTCCTCGCGAAACGGGTACTCTTTTTTGATGATGCCGATAGAAATCAGTTTGGCGATATAGGTAGAACACAAGGCCGTCTCAAGCCCAACTTTGCCCGCTATTTCCGATAACCTGGACGCGCCGTTCGCGATCGCCTTGATAATGGTGTTATACCGCGCCGGTTCCCGACACTCCTGCTTAATCAAGTTGCCCGGTTCCTCGAAAAGATAGCCGGAGGGGGTCAGAAAGTTAAGTTTGATGTTGTCGGCCACGCTCAAATTCCTGTCAATCAGTGACATGTACAACGGCACACCGCCCGTAACGCCGTATAAAACGGCGGTATCAATATCGTTGAAACTGTCGCCGAAATAATCCCTGGCTTGTGTGTAGTCAAAAGGCAATATCTTGAACTGCGCCGTCCTGCGTCCGTAAAGCGGGCTTTTATAGCCCAGTATCTGGTTCTCCATGAAAGACAGCGACGAGCCGCAGAGAATGATAAATAGTTTTGACGTTTCCTTGTATTTGTCAATATAAGTTTGCAGAAGCGAGGATATAGCCTGATAACTCGCCGCCAGGTAAGGGTACTCGTCAATGGCCAGCGCCACGCGCCGCGTCTTTGCCAACTCGAATACCGCCTCAAGCGCGTCCTTGTAACTGGCGAAGACTGGCGACGCGGCGGAGAAATCCCGCGCGAGCGCGAAAATACTCTGGCTGAGATTTTCCAGATTCTCTTTGGCGTTGGTCTCCTGCCCTGTGAAATAGATAGATTCCTTATCTTTGATAAACTCGGCGATCAGCGCCGTTTTACCGACGCGCCGACGCCCGTATATGATCGCGCACTGAAACTTATCCGTATTGTACAATCGCGCTAGCTCATTCAGTTCTCGTTGCCTGCCGACAAACATAATATGGCCTCCAGAAAAATGCTCTATCACGATATACTATATCATAATAGAGCAATAATGACAAATAGAGCAATAATGACGACTGGGTCGGTCAGGCCAGGGAACGAACCATGTCCATGGTTTTCAGGATCCATTCCAGGGCGCCGGCAAAGCGGTAGCCCGCGAGGCCGGCCGCCGTCAGGATGGCCCGGACGTCTTTTTTGCTGACATCAAGACGAATCAGCTCGCCCAGACCGCCCCGCTCCCGCGCGATCTCCCGGGTGTAATCCCAATATGTGCCCGCGTAGCCGAAGCCCGTGGCGTAGCCGGCCGGATCGGCGATCGCCGCCTTCACCGTCTCCGCTGTGTCCTCATAAAACAGGCTGCGGCCGTTGTCATAGAGCGCGTAGAAGGATTCCTCGCCGCCGCTGATCTTGATAGCCATGTTGGACAGGTGCCGATCCTCTTGCCGGGTGATGAAGTCCAGCAGGATCATGCGGGCGATATCATCCCGATATTGGGGCCGAACGCCGATGAGATTTTGGTACTCGTTGTCTGAGCGGGCGCCGTCAAACAGGCTGCGGAAGTGCACAAGGTGCTCGCTGGAAAAATCGTAGCGGAAGGTGGAGAATATCGTGTCTTTATCCGACATGACCGCGGCGCAGACGGATACGCCCAGCTTTTTCCCCAGCAAATACACAGCGACCTCGGATTCCGCGTCGGTGGTAAGTGGGCTGATACGCCGCTTATAGACGCCGTATTGGCCCCCCTGCGCGCCGTACCTTTTGATATTGCCGCCCTCCGGCGTGTCTACGCTGTCGCCCGTAAGGTCGGTTTGCCGCAGGAATACTGACGCGTGCGCGTCGGTCATGGCGTCTTCCAGACGCTCGGCCCGGGATTTGGCGATCCACAGCAGATCCTTGGGATGGATGCCCCGGGTAAGTTCCGCGATGAGCGGCGCGTCATACCTGGACAGGCCCAGGCGAAACAAGATCCGCTCAATGTCCCGCCGCCCGCGGCCGACGACGCGCTCGGCGAGAAATTCGTTGAATTGTTCCGGCGGCCAATTAGACTGGCCCCGGGTATATATGGACATAACCTCATTGAATTCCGGGGCGTTGAAATAGACGGCGTTATTTTTGTAGATTACGCCAACGACCTCGTTATCCCATTTCAGATAACGCTTGTCCGACGCGGCGGGATTGTCCGCCCGCTCCCGGCCGTCCGCCGGCTTACGCGCCCCGGCGGGAATCTGATAAGACTTGCCCGGCTTCAAGATGCCTGGTATTTTCCCCTCAGTACACAGCATACGCACGCGCCGGTCGGAAATATGCCATTTTTCGCCGGCCTGTTTGGTAGTAATGTAATCCATCTTTTTCCCCTCACTCTCCTGTATTATATTATACTACAGTTCGGAATAATATCAAGACGCCAACCGCATTATTCCGATTTTCGCGTCATTTTTTTGTGTCATTTTTTTTGTTGACAACGCCGGCGAACTGTGTTATCATGCAGTAACATTAGCGTTTACTAATATAAGCGTCTTCTAACCATGAAGCGACAGGAGTTGTGGATGAGTCGTTCCTTTGAGCAGCTACTGGCCGTTCATTGCGGCCCTACCTTCGCGGGGATCAAGCCCGCCTGCCTGTTTTCCTGCGAAAAACGACATTGCCCCGTTTACCCGGCGTCGATTTGGGAGTACGGCCGCCTTTTCCAGAGCCGTAAAATTCATTTTGAGATCTTGGGAGAGAGGGCGGAGCGATTCTTATTGCTGGTCTATCACCGGGATAAGCTGTCGGCGCAGTTGGCGGGGGCCGGCCAGCAGGCTATTCTGCGGCGGCAAGGCTATCCGGCGACGGCGGATTTGCCGGCCGCTCTGGCGCATTTGAAAAAGCGCGTGGCCGGGCAAGAGGATTTTCCTCATGAGATAGGGATTTTCCTAGGCTATCCGCCGGCGGATGTCGCGGGGTTTCAGGAAAACCGAGGGAAAAATTATCTGCTGTGCGGCTATTGGAAGGTTTACGCCAACGCGGGGGAAGCCAAGTCTATGTTTGAGCGGTATGATCGGTGCCGGGAAACGATAGCCCGGCGGCTGTCGGCGGGGTTGTCCATCGCGCAATTATTTCGCGCGGTATAAGGCAATAAGGCGAATAAGTCAATAATTTGAGGAGGTAATTAACATGGGCAAATTGGCAGTTATTTATTGGTCTTCCACCGGCAATACGGAAGCGATGGCGAACGCGATCGTGAAAGGCGCCCAGGGAGTGGGCGCCGACGTCGCGCTTTTCGCTGTCGCCGATATCTCGCCTGAACAGGCGGCGGGATATGACCTGTTGGCCCTGGGCTGCCCCGCCATGGGGGCGGAGGTGCTGGAGGAAGGCGAGTTTGAGCCGTTTTTCACACAGCTGGAGGGCAAGCTAGCCGGCAAAAAGACAGCTTTGTTTGGCTCCTACGGCTGGGGGGACGGCCAATGGATGCGGGACTGGCAGGAGCGGACGGCGGCCGCCGGCGCTCAACTTTATCGAAACGAGGGGCTGATTATCAATGAGACGCCGGACGCCGATGGGATCAGCGCCTGCGAGTCTTTCGGGGCCGGCTTCGCCAAAGCTTAGGGCCAGCGCGACAATAACTTGAGTTTCTCGCTTGCCATTTTGTTGTCAGACCGCGTTGTCGTCAGTCGCCATACCGTTGATATCAGGCGTCAATGACCTTGACGATATCGTCGCCAAAAATGGCTTTGGCTTTTTCCACCGGATCGAGGGGGTCTTCTTTTTTCTTGAAATCACAGGTGATTGTCACCGGGCGGCCCAGCGCTTGCCCGGTGATTTTTGTCAGCAATTCCAGGTTTTCTTTTTCCTGACAGCGTTCTTTGTGGAAGCGCCCCTTTTCCGGATCAAATAGCAGGAGCAGGGTGTCAGCCGCGAGGGACTGTTCCTCCACTGCTTTTAGGAACGCGTGCAGGGTGACTTTTTGCTCTTTGACCTGCCGCAAAATCTCTGACCACCAGTCGGTGGGCGGGACGGGCGCCGGCGCTGTAGCGAAAGGCGGCGCCGCGGGCGCCGGTTCTGTGGCGCGGGGCGGCTCACTGGCGAAGGGCGGCGCGGTTGGCGCCTGGGAGGCAGGCAAGGCCGCGGCGGCGGCGCCGCCCTTTTTGCCGGCGGCGGGCGCTTTTCTGCCTGCCGTCGGCAAGGGGGTCGGGGCAGCGGCGGTCGGCGGGCTGGGCGCCGTTGCAGGCATAGCGCTCGCGCCAAGGGCGGTGCCTGCGCCAGCAGGCGCGCCGGAACCGGCGCCAACGCCAGCGCCAGCGCCTGTGCCAACGCCAGCGCCAGCCCCGGTTCCAGCTCCAGCGCCCGGCCCCGCTTGCTCCAGCAGCAGGCCCGCGAACAGCGCCTCCGCCATAAAGCGGCTGCTGCCCCGGCCCCGGCCGCCGACCGCTCCCTGATCCAGCCGGCTCACCAGCGCTTGCAGCCGGGCCGAACCCAAACGGCGGCTTTGCGCGATCATCAACTGCCGCTGCTCACCGGCGGCGGCGACCAAATCCGTATACTCGCCGCAAATCGCCAGCAGCAGCAGATCCCGGCAATACCCGGCGAATTCCCGCAGCAATTGGTTAGGCTCCGCGCCCTGGGCGAACAAATCCGCCAGCGTCTGAAACAGTTGTTGGGGCTGCTCGCCGACAATCGCCGCCAGCAAAGCTCCCAGGATATCCTGCCGTACCAGACCAAGAATCTGGCAGGCCCCGTCCAGTGTCAGCCGCTCCGGGCTGAAAGACAGGCACTGATCCAAAAGGTTGATAGCGTCCCGCAGACCGCCGTCGGCCTGGCGGATAATCAGGGCCAACGCCTCCGGCTCCACCGCTGTCGGCTGGCTGGCGATAATCTCCGTCAGCCGTTTTTGGATGGCCTCATAAGACAGCTTGCGAAAATCAAACCGCTGACAGCGGGACAAGACCGTGGGCGGCAGTTTTTGGGGGTCGGTGGTCGCCAGCACAAAAATCACATGGGCCGGCGGTTCTTCCAACGTTTTCAGCAAGGCGTTGAACGCCTCGTTGGTCAGCATATGAACCTCGTCCACGATATAGACCTTATATTTCCCCAGCGCCGGCAAATAACCGATCTTATCTTTCAATTCCCGGATTTCCTCGATACCCCGGTTGGAGGCGCCGTCGATCTCCAGCACATCCAGCGAATGACCCTGGGCAATGCTTCGGCAGCTTTCGCAATCGCCGCAGGGATGGGCGCCCTGACGCCGGGCGCAATTCAGGGCCTTGGCCAAAATCCGGGCCGCGCTGGTTTTGCCCGTGCCCCGAGGACCGGTGAATAAATAGGCGTGGCTGATCCGATCCAGCTCAATGGCGTTCTCCAGGGTGCGCCTGATGTGCTCTTGCCCTACCAACTCTTGAAAATCCTGTGGCCGCCAAACCCGGTATAATACTTGATAAGTCATCGTGCCCTCCCCTCCGCCGCGGGTTATTGTTTAATAATCATCAAGGCCGCGCGGGCGAAAAAACTTTATGCCCAAATGCCGTCCGGGTCTTGGGGCGCCCATTTTTGGCGCAACTCGCCCACCAGATAAAACGAGCCGGTACAAAGCACCAGATCCCCTTTGACCGCCCGCCCCATAGCGACGTCCAGCGCCGCCAGGCAATCTTCAATATACTCTGCCTGCCCGCTAACCCGAAATCCCTCGGCCAGCGCCCGCCAGTCCCCGGCCCTGTCCGACAGCGGCTTGGTAATGATTACCTGTGAGACCAAACCGTCCAGATAACCGGCGGCCGCGAGCCGATCCTTATCGGCGACCATGCCCATTACCAGGATTACTTTTTGGTAGGCCGCGCGGTTTTCCGACAGCCACAGAGCCAGATGACGTATGCCGTCGGGATTGTGGGAGCCGTCCAGCACCACCGCTGGATCCTCCTGTACCTTCTCCAGCCGGCAGGGCCAGCGTACCGCCGCCACTCCCCGGTACAGAGCCTCCCGCCCCAGGCCGGGCAATACCGGCGACAAGATTTCCCAGGCGCGGACGACACAGGCCAAATTGACACACTGATGCTGGCCGGCCAGCGGCAGCGACAGATCCGGATACGTATCCCCCGGCGTGGACAGATTTACTATCTGGCCGTCCAGGCCCAGGCTAGTCGTCGTCCAGGAGCATTCCTCCCATACCGACGCCAAAAGCGGCGCCGGGCCAGCGGCGCGGGGATTTACCCCGCCGGAACTGGCTTCGTTGGGCCTGACACCGCCGGGACTGGCGTCGCCAAGGCTCGCCCCGCCGGAACTAGCCTCGTCGGGGCTGGCGCCGCCGGCGCTTGCCCCAACGGCCGCCGCCTGAGCCGCGGCGAAGGTCGCCTTTATAATCGCCATCGCCGCCGGATCCCCGGCAGCGCAGACCAGCGGCGCGCCCGCCTTGATAATGCCAGCCTTTTCCCTGGCTATCGCCGGGATCGTATCGCCCAGGAATTGCTCATGATCTAAGCTGACATTCGTGATGATCGTCAGCAGCGGCCGGGTGATGATGTTGGTGGCGTCAAAGCGCCCGCCCATGCCGGTCTCCAGGATCGCGACCTCGGCTTTTTCCTGGCTGAGCCACAAAAACGCCATGGCGGTCAGCATCTCAAATTGCGTGGGCCTTTTGCCCAGCGCCCGCTCCACCCGCTCCGCCGCCGCCGTCGCCGTCGCCAGCAGCGTCAGCAATTCCCCGTCGGTGGCCAGCCGGCCGCCCAGGCGAAAGCGCTCGTTGTAACGTATGATATGGGGGGAGGTATACAGGCCGGTTTTGTAACCCGCTTCCCGCAGACAACGCTCCAGCATGGCGCTGACGGAGCCTTTACCGTTGGTGCCGGCGATGTGAATGATCCGCTGATTGGTTTGGGGATTGCCCAGCTGACGCAAAAGCTCTGCCGTCACCGCCAGCCCCGGCTCAATGCCGTGAGCGGAGACCCTGTCCAGCGCCGCCCCGAAGGGTTCACCCACCTCCGGCGTCCGCTCCGGCGGCGTCAGCCCTGGCGCCTGGGCCTGCCTTAGCTTAGGAGCGCCTGGCCGCCCCTGCCTTGTCAGCTTATCTGTCACAGGCTCAATCCTCCAGCATGGTCAGACGGGCTTCCAGCGCCGCCAACCGATAACGGGCGTCCGCCAGCTTGGCTTCCTCTTTGGCGATTACCTCCGCCGGCGCCTTGGCCAGAAAGGCGCCGTTAGCCAATTTGCCCTCCAAGGCCCTGGTCTCGCCTTTGATCTTTTCCGCCTCTTTTTTCAGCCGGGCCGCCTCAGCCGCCATATCCACCAATCCCGCCAAAGGCAGAAAGATCTCTACGCCGCTGACCACAGCTGTCGCCGCTTGCCGGGGCCTCTCCCGCCGGCTGTCGCCCAGGGTGATATGACCGGCGGCGGCCAGGTGGGCGATGTAGCCTTGGCAAATCGCCAGATCCCCGGCGATTCCCGGGTCGTCGGTCAAAAGAATCAAGTCCGCTTTCTTGCCGGGGCCGATATTGAACTGGCTCCGCAGGTTGCGGGCCGCTTTTACCGTTTCCATCACCAGACCCATGGCCGCTTCCGCCTTCTCATCTAGCAGCGCCGGATCGCCGGCCGGCCAGGGCGTCAGCATAATGGTTTCCCCCTCGTGGGGCAGGTGCTGCCATAATTCCTCCGTAATAAAGGGCATAAACGGATGGAGCAGGGACAAAGTACCCCGCAAGGTCTCCGTCAGAGTTCTTTGAGCCAGGGCGCGGCTGGCCGGCGTTTCCTTGCCGTAAAGCCGGGGCTTGATCAACTCGATATACCAATCGCATAGCTCGTCCCACAGAAATTCGTAGACCCGTTGGGCGGCGGCGCCCAAATCATAGGCTTCCAGGGACGCCGTTACTTCCAGGGCGCAGCGATGGAAGCGGCTGGTGATCCAGCGATCAGCCAAGGCAAGCTGGCCGCCGGCGCAAGCCTCAGCGCCAGTCTCCCCCCCGGCGGCGATGCCTGTGCCAGCTTCGCCAGCGTTGCCGCTCGCGCCAGTCTCAGTACCAGCATCAGCATCAGCATCAGCATCAGTCTCAGCGCCAGTTCCAGTACCAGCCCTAGCCCCAGCCTCAGCGCCAGCCTCAGCCCCGGCGCCAGTCTCAGCCGCCGCCAAATTCATCAGGGTAAAGCGGCTGGCGTTCCAGATCTTATTGCAAAAATTTCGGGTCGCCTCCAGGCGTTCCCGCTGAAAGCGCAGATCATTGCCCGGCGTAGTGCCGGTCATTAGCGTAAACCTCAGGGTGTCCGCCCCATAGGCGTCAATCAGCTCAATAGGATCGATGCCATTGCCCAGGGACTTGCTCATTTTCCGGCCCTGGCTGTCCAGGATCAGCCCATGGATCAGCACATCCCGGAAAGGCACCTCCCCCATAAATTCCAGGCCCAAAAAAGCCATCCGGGCCACCCAGAAAAAGATGATATCCCGGCCGGTGACCAACACGGAGGTGGGGTAATAAGCCCGCAGATCGGCGGTATTTTCCGGCCAGCCCAGGGTGGAGAATGGCCACAGGCCGGAGCTGAACCAGGTGTCCAGCACATCCGGGTCCTGCTTCAGGTTGGGACGGCCGCATTCCGGGCAGATCGCCGGCGTCTCCCGGCGGCAGATCGCGGCGCCGCAGTCCCCGCAATACCAAACCGGTATCCGGTGCCCCCACCACAATTGCCGGCTGACACACCAATCCCGGACGTTTTCCATCCAATTCAGGTACACCTTCGCGAAACGGGCGGGCACAAAGCGGAGCCGACCGTCTTTTACCGCCTGGATCGCGGGCGCCGCCAAGGGCCGCATTTTCACAAACCATTGCCGGGAAATCCTGGGTTCCACCACGGTATCGCAGCGGTAGCAATGCCCTACCGCGTGTTGGTGATCCTCAATTTTTTCCAGCAGGCCCAGAGCCGTCAAATCCGCGACGATCCTCTCCCTGGCCGCGTACCGATCCAAGCCGGCGTAAGGGCCGGCCAGCTCCGTCATCCGGGCGTTCTCATCCAGTACGGTAATCTGCGCCAGACCGTGGCGCAGGCCGGTCTCGAAGTCGTTGATATCGTGGGCGGGGGTGATTTTCACCGCCCCGGTGCCAAATGCCGGATCGACCATCCTGTCGGCGATAATCGGGATTTCCCGGTTCAACAGCGGCAGAATCACGGTCTTGCCCACCAGATCGGCGTAACGGGCGTCCTCGGGATGCACCGCCACAGCCGTATCGCCCAGCATCGTTTCCGGCCGGGTCGTGGCCACCACCGCGAAACAGCCTGGCTCGCCTTTCACCGGGTAGCGGATATGCCAAAGGAAGCCGCTCTCATTTTCATGCTCCACCTCAATGTCGGAAATCGTCGTCCGGCATTTGGGGCACCAATTGACCAGATAATCGCCTTGGTAGATCAGATTTTTTTCGTATAGGGTGACAAATACCTCCCGCACGGCCCTGGAGCAGCCCTCGTCAAGGGTAAACCGTTCCCGTCCCCAGTCGCAGCTACAGCCCAGGGTGCCCAATTGCCGGGCGATACGGTCATGATATTGATCTTTCCATTGCCAGACCTGCCGTAAAAATTCTTCCCGGCCCAGGTCATATTTGCTTTTGCCCTCCTGGGCCAATTTTTCCTCCACCTTGGCCTGGGTGGCGATGCCGGCGTGATCGGTTCCCGGCAGCCACAAAACGTCCCGGCCCTGCATCCGCCGCCACCGGGTCAGGATATCCTGCTCCGTCTCATCCATGGCGTGGCCCAAATGCAAGGAGCCGGTGACATTGGGCGGCGGCATCACGATGGCAAATCGTTCCCGGCTGTCGCCGGCCGCGCCTGCCGTCGTTCCGGCGTCCGCCGCCGCCCCGGCAGCGGCTGCCCCGGCAGTCACCCCGGCTAGGGTTCCGGCAGCTGACCCAGCCGCGCTTCCGCCGGCCGCGCCTGCCGTCGTTCCGGCATCCGCCGTAGCCCCGGCCCGAAAATATCCCCTTTGCCGCCACCGCTCATACAGCCGGTTCTCCACTTGCTTTGGCCCGTACACGGTGGCCAAATTTTCCTTATCCTTTTGACACATTCATTTCTGCCTCCCCGATATGACAAATCGTCGTTTTTTTCTTGTTTGGCCGCATAACTTTACAGAATGTCAAACCTTATTTTTTCCGGCTGCCTAAAATAAAATAAGGGAAGCGACCAACAAGGAGGAACCCGTGGCCAACAAATTAGCCGAAATGCTGTTTAAGCTTCGTAAAGAGCTCCAATTGAGCCAGTCTCAATTGGGGCAGTCTGTCGGCCTGGAGGGCGCCGCGATCTCTTTATATGAATCAGGCAAACGGGCGCCGAGTTATGATACCGCGATAGAAATTGCCCGGCTTTTTGACGTTTCCCTGGACTATCTCTTTGGCATTTCCCCTGTTCGGTCGCCCGCGCGGTATGAGTACGGCGAAAACATTCCCTTCTTGAGCGATCACGATATCCTGGCGCCGCCGAAAATCACCGTCGGCGACGTTGCCGCCGAAGACCCGTCTTTTGAGGAATCGACCCCGGAAACAGTCTACGGGGCCGTACAAGCCCCGGCGGAGCAGATCTGGCGGGCGGCGAAATTCTTTTATAAGGTCAATCACAACAGCTTCGCTCAATACAGTATTCTGAAGGATGACGTACTTCTGGTGGATGATCGGCCGGAAAAAATCGAGAATCTGAATAAAGGCGATTTGATTCTGACGCAGCTGAGAGAAGACGATGATATCAAAGTTTACCGCATTGTCCAGAAGGCCAATCCTCTGCTTCTGCTGCCGGCGGACGCGCCGCAAAACGCGGTTACCCTGACGGCGAAAAGCCTGGCGCGGGCGCCGGTTTTGGGCAAAATCCTGGAACTGCATCGCCAATATAACAGTTAATAGTGTATGACGCCTAAAATTCCAAATTTCACCCAAAACGGGCTTTCTTGATCATTTCTTTTCCCCGCCGCCGCTCCTGGCGGTCAGCCGCTCCGTCAGCCAGCCGGCCAATTCCTCCCGGCCCTGACCGGTCTCGGCGGAAAAAGGGATCACCGCCGTCGCCGGCGCCAGCGCCAATTCCCGCCGGATTTCCCCGACCTGCTTTTGCCAGCGCCCTTTGGGCAATTTGTCCGCCTTCGAGCCAGCCACGACAAAAGGAATCGCCTGATACCGCAGCCATTCCACCATCAGTTGATCCGACTCCATCGGCGGGTGCCGAAAGTCCACCAATTGGATCACCCCCGCCAGTTCCTCGCGGCCGGTAAGATAAGCCTCAATAAATTGGCCCCAGCGAGCGCGATCGGTCTTTGAGGTTTTGGCGTAGCCGTAGCCGGGCAAATCCACAAAAAACCAGGCTTGGTTGATAGCGTAAAAATTCAGGGTCTGGGTCTTACCGGGCTGTCCGCTGGTACGGGCCAGATTTTTTCGTTGCAGCAGGTTATTGATCAAGGAGGACTTGCCGACGTTGGAACGGCCGGACAGGGCGATTTCCGGCCGGCCGCCCGGCGGGTACTGCTCCGGTCTCACCGCGGCGGCGAACATCGCCGCTTCCCGTATGATCATTTCTCACCGCTCTCGCCGCCGGGAGCGCTTTTTTTTGCCCCGGCGTCGGCCTTTATCTCGGCGTCGGCACCGGCTTTTGCCCTAGCCGCAGCCTTTACCCCGGCGGCGGCCTCAGCCTTTGCGGCGGCCGCTTTGCCCTTCGCCCCAGCGCTTTTTTTTGCCCCGGCCTCAGCCTTCGCCGCCCCGCCGGCGCCTTTTTTTGCCCCGGCCTCAGCCTTCGCCGTCGCCTCCCCCGGCGCCATCAGCGCCAGGGCCAACACCTCATCCATCGTTTCCACCAGCTGAAATTCCAGGGACTGCCGGACATTGGCCGGAATATCCTCCAGATCCTTCTCGTTTTCCGCCGGCAGGATGATGACGGAGCAGCCGGCCCGATGGGCGGCCAGCACCTTTTCTTTGATCCCGCCCACCGGTAGCACCCGGCCCCGCAGGGTGATCTCCCCGGTCATAGCGATATGGCCCCGCACCTGCCGCTTGGACAAGGCGGAGGCCAGCGCCGTCGCCATGGTGATCCCGGCGGACGGCCCGTCCTTGGGGATGGCCCCCTCCGGGATGTGAATATGGATGTCCAAATCCTTGTAAAATTTCTCCCCAATCCCCAATTCGGCGGCCCGGGAGCGGATAAAGCTGTAGCCCGCCTGAGCGGATTCCTTCATCACGTCGCCCAGCTTGCCGGTGAGGATCAGCTTGCCGCCGCCTTTCATCGGGCTGACCTCGATCTGCAATACCTCGCCGCCCACCTCCGTCCAAGCCAGGCCGTTGGCCATGCCGGCCAGGTTCTCCTGGAGCGCCGTCCGATGCCGGTAACGGGGAATCCCTAAAAATTCCCGCAATACCTTAGGCCCGATCACCACGGAATTTTTGGAGCCGTCGGCGATCTGCCGGGCGGCCTTGCGGCAAAGCCGGGCCACCTCCCGTTCCAGGCCCCGGATGCCGGCCTCCCTGGTATAAGACTCAATCACTTGTCGCAGCTCCGGCACACCGACCCGCAGCTGACTTTTTTTCAGCCCATTTTCCTGCCTCTGCTTGGGCACCAGATAGCGTCGGGCAATTTCCAGTTTTTCCACTTCCGTATAGCCGGAAATCGGGATCAACTCCATCCGATCCATCAAGGGTGGGGGAATATTGTACGCCACGTTGGCGGTGACGATAAACAACACCTTGGACAAATCCACGGGCATCTCGATATAATGATCGCTGAAGCTGAAATTTTGCTCCGGATCCAATACCTCCAGCAACGCCGACGAGGGGTCGCCCCGAAAATCCATGCTCATTTTATCCACCTCGTCCAGCAAAAAAACGGGGTTTTTGGTGCCCGCCGTC
This sequence comes from Peptococcaceae bacterium, assembly GCA_031265035.1. Classification (GTDB taxonomy): domain Bacteria; phylum Bacillota; class Peptococcia; order DRI-13; family UBA5745; genus JAISDE01. The sequence continues at coordinate 32,147 of JAISDE010000061.1, forward strand.
CGCAGGCCTTGGATGATTCGGCCTGGCATCGCCCCTACATAAGTCCGCCGATGGCCCCGGATCTCCGCCTCATCCCGCACGCCGCCCAGGGACATGCGGACAAATTTCCGATTCAAGGCCCGGGCCACCGACTTGGCCAGCGAGGTCTTGCCCACCCCCGGCGGCCCCACCAGGCAGAGGATCGGCCCCTTGATGGTCTGGGTCAGCTTGCGCACCGCCAAATATTCCAGAATCCGCTCCTTGGGCTTTTCCAGGCCGTAATGATCCGCCTCCAATATTTCTTCCGCCACCCGCAGATCCAGATTGTCCGTCGTCTCCGCCTGCCAGGGCACCATCAGCAGCCAATCCAGATAATTGCGCACCACGGTGGCCTCGGCGGTCATCGGCGGCATTTTCTCCAGCCGCTCCACTTCCTTGATCGCCTTTTCCAGGCTGTCCTCCGGCATACCGGCTTTCTCCAAATTTTCCCGGTATTCCTCCGTCTCCGTCTGCCGTTCCTCTTTTTCCCCCAGTTCTTTTTGGATGACCTTTACTTGTTCCCGCAGATAATACTCTTTTTGATTTTTGTCCAATTGCTGCCGTACCTGAGCGTTGATTTTCCGCTCAATGTCCAAAATTTCCAGCTCTCGGCCCAGAATCTCCCCCAAGAGCCTTACCCGCTGGCCGATGGACAAGGTTTCCAGTATGTGTTGTCGTTCCGGCAGCTTCAAATTGACGTGGGAAGCCACAAAATCGCAGAGGCGGCCCGGCTCGTCAATCGACGTGATCGCGATCATCGTTTCCGGCGTCACCTTCTTGCCCAACCGCACATACTTCTCGAATTGCTCCGTCAATGTGCGCATGGCCGCCTCCAGCGACAGATCCTTGCCGGTTTGATCCGGCAAGGGGGCAAAGGACGCCTCCATATGCGGCTCTGTCTGCAATATATCCCGCAGCGCCGCCCGGACGACACCTTCCACCAGCACCCGCACCGTATCGCCCGGCAATTTCAGCATTTGCTTGATTTCCGCCACTGTGCCCAGATGATAGAGATCGTCCGCGCCAGGGTCGTCCACCTCGGTATCCCGCTGCGCCAACAAAAAAATCTGCCGCTGATTGAGCATCGCCGATTCCATAGCCTTAACGGACTTTTCCCGTCCCACGTCCAAATGCATCATCATACCCGGAAAAACAATGATCCCCCGCAAAGGCAGCAGGGGCAGTCTTTGTATCGGCCTGTTGTCGTTTTGATCCATGTTATCCGTCACGGTATCACCTTCTTTAGTTATTATTATACGCCCAAACCGGGGCGGCGGCAATGGGGAGGCCAACCGGCGCCTGGGAAATTTCGACGGAATTTCGACGGCAGATTTCGGCGCCTCACTCAACAACCATGCTATAAACTTTCAAAAATAAAAAGTTTTTCAACATCAACACTATAAACTTGATCATTTAGGGCGCTTTTTGGTATAATAACCTACGGAGGCGATCCTATGCTGAAAAACGAGGGCCAACTGCGGGACCGCGATCTTTACCTGAACCGTCTGATCGCGTTTCAAGATACCGAGTCAGTTAAGATCATCACGGGAATCCGCCGCTGCGGCAAGTCCAGCCTGATGAGGCTGATGGCCCGGCGCTTGCGCCAAAACGGTGCCGCGGGCGATCAAATCATTGAGCTCAACTTTGAGTCAATGGAGTTTCGGGGGATGAGTCCGGAGGGCCTGTATCAATATGTGAAAGGGCGGCTGCCGGCAAACAGGCGGGCCTATCTGTTTTTTGACGAGATACAGCGGATCGACCGCTGGCAGGACGCGGTCAATTCCTTGCGGGTCGATTGCGATTGCGATATCTACGTGACCGGTTCCAACGCCTTCCTGCTCTCGTCGGAGTACGCGACCTATCTGGCCGGGAGAAGCGTGGAAATCAAGATGCTGCCCCTCTCCTTCCTGGAGTTCCTGGATTTTCACGGCTATGAGGCCCGGGAAACCGGCGGCCCTGCCGGCGGCGCGCGCTGGCGGGTCTATGACGCCAAAAACGAAAGCTACGAGCCAAAGGAATTGCTGGAAGCGTATATGAGGTTTGGCGGCATGCCGGGGATCGCCGATGTGGGCCTGGATACGGACAAGGCGCTGACGCTGCTTGACGGCGTTTACTCCACTGTTGTCGTCCGGGATATCCTGGAGCGGGAGAGGCGCCGGGGACAAAGGCAGATCACCGATCCGGAGCTGCTCCGAAAGATCATCATGTTCCTGGCGGACAATATCGGCAACAGCACCTCCATCACCTCAATCGGCAACACGCTGACGAGCGGGAAGCTGCTTGAGAGCGGCGGGCGAAAGGGCAGGCCAGCGGCGCAGACCGTCCAGGCATATGTGGGCGCCCTACTGGAAGCCTTTGTGTTTTATGAGATCAAGCGTTTTGATATCAAAGGGAAAGAGTATCTGCGCACCCTTGGTAAATATTATATAGTGGACATCGGCCTGCGAAATTACCTGCTCGGTTTTCGCGACATGGACACCGGTCATATTATCGAGAACATCGTCTATTTCGAGCTGCTTCGCCGGGGTTACGATGTGGCGATCGGCAAGGCCGGCGACAGGGAAGTGGATTTTATCGCCGCCGGCGCCAACGAAAAGCGGTATATTCAGGTGACGGAGTCCATGAACGATCCCGCCGCGAGAGAGCGGGAGTTGGCGCCGCTTCGTAGCATAAGGGACAACTACGAGAAGCTCATCATCGCCGGCGAGTGTGATTATCCCGCGACACAGGACGGGATCAAGCTGATCAAGCTAACCGATTTTCTGCTGGGCGCTTTTTGATTTCCCGACATTACCACAGCCCTTACCCACAGCTATTTCCCCAACCTTTACAAAAATATTCATTTACGCCTTCGTGAATAATTCAGGATATGATATACTCATTTCAGGATATGATGTACTGATCAGGATATGATATACTGATTTCCGGCAAGGAAAGTGAAAGGCGAGGTTGATGTTATGAATCTCAAACCCGTTAAAGAGGAAGTATTGTCCCAGTTGCGCTATGAAGAAATCGCCTATGGTGAGATCCTGTTTAATAATTGTGATTGCCAAATCCTGTCCCAATCGCCAGTGTCCATTGATTTTCTGGTAAATACCGCTGGCGGGAATGAGTCCGCGGAATACTCCCTGCTGATTGACGGCGACCAAGACGACGTTTTCAGATTGACGCCGGCGGTAAACAATAAATCGGTGGGGTGGGATCGCTTTTCCTACGCCTGTTTGCTGCAATATGAGCAGGAATTGAGCCTGCTTGACCCCAAGGTAAAAATCGATCACAAAAAATACACCCGCCGGGGCATGATCAAGCGGGTGCTGAGTGAGCGCCGCCAGAAAGCCGATAAGGCGGCATACAGCGTCCGGTGGGCAAACAACATCTATGGGGATCATTACTTGACCAACGAGCGGGGCGCGAGATACAAGGTATTCCTGCGGGATTTCACGGCGGAAACCGGCTATAGCGACAGCTGGGACGCGAGGCTCAACAAGCTGGGAACCACCAAACATATTATGTTCGCCTTCAACGAGTTAAAGAAAAACCCCGAGTTGTTCGCGGGGCTGGACAAAACGTACCCCTTTATCGAGGTGTTCTGCGATCCGCTGAATGAATACAAAATCACCTGGTATTATCCGGATAAATTGCCTGTAGGCGAGCGGCTCCTAATCTCCCGTTACTTCAAAAAGCAGGCTTATATTGAGAATACGGCGGCTGAGATCAAGTCCTTTCTGGGGTTTATCGAAAAAGCGGCGGAATTTGAGACTATTCGCGTCCGCCCTGAAGTCAGGGAAAAGGTAGAGCGGGTTTTTGAGCAAGCTTTGCTCAAAGAGCTGGCGCGCGCCCACAAGCCCGATTATTCGCTGATTAAAGCGGCATTATTCCCCTATCAAAAAGAAGGGGTAGAGTTTGTCCTGTTTAAAAATGTGGCTGTTATCGCGGACGAGATGGGCTTGGGGAAAACCTTGCAGGCCATGGCTGCCGCCGTGTTCAAAAAGCAGGTGTTCGGCTTCAAAAAAACACTGGTCGTTTGTCCCGCTACTTTAAAATCCCAGTGGAAAAAAGAGATCGCGGCGTTCACAAACGAAAAAGCGCTGATCGTAAATGGCAAACCGGAAGAAAGAGCGGCTCAGTATCTTGACGACGGGTACTTTTTCTTTATTGTCAATTATGAGACTATTTTGCGGGACAGCCTGGCCATCAATAAAGCCGGGATTGATTTCCTGATTCTTGACGAGGCCCAGAAAATTAAAAACTTCGAGACGAAAACCTCATCCGCCATCAAACGGCTGCAAGCCAAACATACGCTGGTCATAACCGGCACGCCGATAGAAAACCGGCTGATTGACATTTTCTCGGTTATTAGCGCGCTCGACCCATATTTCTTCGGCCCCTTGTGGGAATTCTCCTATCAGCATTGCCTCTTTGATCCTGAGAAAATAAATAAAATCAACGGGTATTACAATCTGCAAGCCCTTAACGGTAAACTGTCGGATATATTGATCCGGCGCGAGAAAAGAAACGTCTTGGATCAGTTGCCTAATGTGCGGCAAATTGATATCCCGGTTGAGTTGTCGCCCCAGCAGGCCGAGTATCACGCGTCCTACGCCAAGGGCATCGCCGCTATTTTGCGCAAGAAATTTCTTACCGCTTACGACATGCAGCGATTGCAGCTGCTGCTTAGTAATATGCGGATGGTTTGCGACTCGACTTACCTGATAGACGAGGAAACCAACGTATCGCCTAAAATGGTGGAATTGGAAAATATCCTTTTCGAGCAGTTTGACCTGAAAAATACCGACCGGAAAATAATCATTTTTTCCGAGTGGATCAAGGTGCATAAACTAGTTGGGCAGCTGCTCAGGCAAAACAAAATCGGTTTTGTGGAGCTTAACGGGAAGGTCCCCGTTAAATCAAGAGGCGACCTTATCAAGAAATTTGAGAGCAGCCCGGACTGTAAAGTTTTCCTGTCCACAGAGGCCGGCGGCGCTGGGCTGAATCTGCAGGTCGCGGACACGCTGATCAATTTCGAGTTGCCCTGGAATCCCGCTAAAAAGAATCAGCGCATCGGGCGTATCGACCGGCTGGGGCAAAAGAGCGATAAGCTCACTATTTACAATATGATCACCAACGGCTCAATTGAGCGGCAGATCGCCGCCGGTTTGCTGGTAAAACAAAATCTCTTTGAGAGTGTTTTAGATAGCGGCAGCACAACGGACTACGTTGATTTCTCGTCCAAAGGACGCTCGCAGTTTATCGACCAGTTGGAAAACTTCATCAGCCAGACAGAAGATGAAGGCCAGGCAGATGACGAGACGGGCGCGGGCGATATTTCCGTTGACCAGCGCGAGGAAGATATAATCCATGAGGAAGATATAATCCATGAGGAGGCAGTTAAATGCGAAGAAACTGTGGAATATGAGGATGAAGACGAATATGAATTGGAATATGAAGACGAGGACAAAGACGAATTGGAAGTGACCGAAAAGCAAAAAACCAGATCGGGCGAAAGCGAGTCAAAAGCGGTTGAGATGGAGCAGGTGATGACCAGCGGTATGCAATTTCTGGCCGGGCTGTTTAAAATGTCCACAGGTAAAGACTTGGGCTTGGAAAACCGGCAAATAGCGTTCAATAAAGAAACGGGCGAAGTCACCATGACCTTCAAATTGCCGATATGAATCTGCTGGATTTACCTGGACTTGCCTGAATTTGCCTGAATTTGCGAATTTGCCTGAATTTACGGTGGGCGAAAAAGTAGATTGACTTTCCGGGCCGGGAAACATATAATATCTAACGAGCGGTTGCTCATGGACGTCAGGGCGCGGAGAGATGGCCGAGTCGGCTGAAGGCGGTCGCCTGCTAAGCGATTATACGGGGTCAACCTGTATCGAGGGTTCGAATCCCTCTCTCTCCGCCATTTTTCCAAATTTTAACCCAAACGCCGTCGGGCGCCAGCGCGAACCTGAACCGGTTTTTTTGTCGGGGAGGCGTTCATGGCGGTGTTTATGTTTGGTGACTTACTGTAAAAAAAATAGCGATCGCAAAGGAGGGGGGCGATACCACTGAAAAAGAATAAGTTGGTTGCTCCCGTACTTAAATGGGTTGGTGGCAAACGTCAGTTGCTGGATGTCCTCATGCCCTTGCTTCCCAGTAAGGTTAGTACATACTGTGAGCCATTTGTAGGCGGTGGCGCGTTGCTGTTTGATTTGCAACCTAAGGTCGCCTATGTGAATGATATAAATAATGAGTTAATCCATGTCTATGAGGTAATCAAAAGCGATGTTGAGGCCCTCATTACCGCTTTGCGAGACTTTGAGAATAAAGCCGATTATTTCTATGCCGTTAGGGATTGGGATAGAGATAAGGTAAAGTACTCTACGTTATCGGATATCAAAAAAGCTGCCCGCGTACTGTATCTAAATAAGACTTGCTATAATGGCTTGTTTAGGGTGAACAACGCGGGAGAATTTAATTCGCCTTTCGGAAATTATCGCAACCCAAATATCGTTAATGCCCCTATATTGCGGGCAGTTAGCTCGTACTTAAACACCGCTACAGTTCATTTAACTTCCCTTGACTATTGGGAAGTTTTGCGGACATTGCCGAAAGGGGCTTTTGTTTATCTTGACCCACCGTATGATCCAGTTTCGGATACAGCTAGCTTTACGGGTTATGCCAAAGGAGGCTTTTCGCGTGAAGCGCAAATACGGCTTCGCGAGTGTTGCGATGAATTGCATAAATGCGGTTTGAAATTTATGCTTTCCAATTCCGCGACAGATTTCATAAAAAAACAGTACGCCGCCTATCATATTACGATTGTACAGGCGAAACGCGCTATAAATTCCGACGCCGCGAAGCGCGGTGAGGTTGAAGAAGTAGTTGTGAGAAATTATGAGTAACTCACCGAAAAACCTTAACGATACCGCGTGGGAGCAATTATTTACAAAGTATGACATTCTAAAGCAAGTTGATACCCATGGTCGGTTTGAAATTTCGGCTACACAAATAAAAGATTTCCGGGAACCGCGTCTTATGGCAAAATTTGACCACACTATAAATTTGCCGAAAATTTTTGCCGATAACCGTTTGGCTATTCTGCCAATTACGCGAGGAGACTACGTTATCTCACATTTCGAAGCATACCATAAATTTGAGAAAGATGATGCGCCCATAACAAGAGTATCGTTGCCGACATACATTCAAAGTCTTGATTCCTCAAATATCCCCAGCGAAGCTATTGCCTTAAATTGTGCCGTTGCCGCGGGTATTGTAGCCGAATTTCTTCAAGATGAGGATATTGTCCCTACCGTTTCGGGGCGTATGGGTTCTGGTTCTTTTGCTTTTAATATAGCAAATTCAAGAGCAAACGCGCTCTGTTGTATACATGTTACTAACTCACAAATAGAAATTGACGCTGCCTATGAGGGTGTTGAAGGGTTAGCTCTGTTTGAAGCCAAACGCGACTTGTCGGAGGATTTTTTAGTCCGACAGCTTTATTATCCGTATAGGGTATGGAGAAACCGTGTGACAAAAATAGTTCGTCCGCTGTTTCTTGTGTATTCTAACGGAATTTATAGGTTATATGAGTACGCTTTTCAGGACTTGAATAATTACAGTTCGCTTGTACTTATTAGCCAAAAAAACTACTCTGTTGAAGATACGACTATTGAGATAACCGACATTCAAGGGATACTTAGTCAAGCAATAACAGCACAAGAGCCAGAAATACCTTTCCCCCAAGCGGATAGTTTTGAGCGGGTTATAAATATATGCGAATTGCTGAATGGACAAGAATTAAGCCGAAACGATGTAACGGAACAATACGCTTTCGACGCAAGACAGACGAATTACTACACCGATGCGGCACGGTATCTCGGCTTGCTTGAGAAGACTAAATATGGCTTAACGCCTGTCTATTCGTTGAGCGATAAAGGGAAACGCATACTGAATTTAAGATTTAAGCAACGCCAACTGGCATATTGTGATTGTATTTTATCCCATAAAGCGTTTAGCGACGCGCTCCGAAAATATCTTGAAATTGGTAACATGCCACAAACGGGAGATATTGTCGAAATTATGAAACAGGCTGATCTTTACCATGTTGAAAGCGATAGTACCTTTGAACGCCGTTCTTCCACAGTCAAGTGTTGGCTTAATTGGATAATAGGACTTATTAACGAATAGCAGTCTAATATAAATAATGAAGTACGGTTTAAAAATGCAAACAGCGCCATGCGCTGACTGATTAATTCTTCGAGAGGCAGGAACATGAAAGCGACCGATGTAACGGTTCAAGATTTTATAGGCGGTCTTAAAAAAGCCTTTATCATCCCGCCATATCAACGTAATTACGCTTGGGGTGAAGACCAGTGCCGTGAGTTCTATGATGATATCATGCGCTGTGTAGAGACTGGCGGGAACCATTATATCGGCAATGTGGTTTACTATCTTGGCGAAAATAGCGGCGGCGCATTCCAAGAGATGATCCTTGTGGACGGACAGCAGCGCATAACCACCATCTTACTTTTGCTGTGCGCTTTGCGTGATATCACGGATGATGAGGACTTAGAGGGTGACATTGATGAGCAATACTTGTGTAACAAACGCGCAAATGAAGTTTATCGTATCCGATTGAAACAGACAGTTTCTGATGGAGAGAGTTTTACTGCAATTATTGATGGCGCCGATACACAGGATATGAGTTGTAATGTTGCAAAGAATTACCGTTTCTTTAGAAAAAAACTGCTAAGTTATTCAGGCGAATTATCTGCGGTACTTGATGCGGTAGCGCGAATGCAATTGGTAGACGTTAATCTACAAATCGCATCAGATACAAAAGACAGTCTACGTATTGTCCAAACCATATTCGAGAAAATAAATTCAACCGGAAAACCTTTGAGCCAAGCCGATTTAATTAGAAATTATTTGCTTATCGCTCCTTCAGATGAAAAGCAGAGCAAATGGCATAAAGATTACTGGTTGAAAATCGAAAGAAATCTTGGCGTGGACAATATATCGGCTTTTTCCCGCGATTTTCTTCGAATGACAGATTGTGAAGAAATACGCGAAAATGACACATATCGAGAGTTTAAGAATTATGTCTCGAAAGACATGCAAGATGATCAGGAACTCGTTCTCAAGACACTGCTCCGTTTTTCAAAATCATATTCATGGCTGATAAATCTCGATTGTCCTGATGAAGAATTGAACCGTGAGTTAACAATGTTGCGCAATCTGAAGAGTAACGACTTCGCTCCTCTTGCTCTATATCTACTGGATAGACTCTACGATATAGCTCTATCGGAATTGAGACTGATAATTCACCTGATAGTTGATTATCTTCTTCGCATGAGAATTGCCTCGCCGACTACAGGTAGCGGAACCACACGAAGTTTATCGTTTGAACTGATTCGAAAAATGCGAGATGATGGCGAAAATAGCATTGCCTGCTCATATGACGCCATACTATTCGAACTCTCAAATAGTCCTACTATTGCTAGCGAGTTTCCATCTGATGAAAGATTTATCGCGGCGCTTCAAGGTATTTTTTATCATTTGTACGCCCGGGAGTTGCTGCTTAGGGTAGAAGAATACGAAACAAAAAATATCCCTGTAGACATATCGAAGGTTACAGTTGAACACCTTATGCCACGAACCATTTCTGATTGGTGGAAACAGAATTTAGGCGGCAACGAAGAAGCCGAACGTATCCGGCTCACTTATACAAACCCCAGCTCTTTTTGCCGAATCGGCCAACGATGTTGGTTGGTATAGCAAAGACAAAAATGCTTTTAAGAAGACTGTTCAGATCCCTGATTCTCCTTGGTTTTGCTGTGGTGGAGGATATGACGGAAAACATTTCCGTAACGTGGCGGCAAAGCTCGCGGAAAAGATGGGTTGCCTAGATGGTATTCAGTTGGAGGTTGTCAATCCTGTGGGAGATGAATAAGAGGAATAGTAATTAATGGCGGTGATTATTATGCTTACGCTTGAAACAATCCGCGACAGGGTGAAACCCGTCGCGAAGAAATACGCTGTTGTTCGTCTTGAGCTTTTCGGCTCGTACGCGGACGGCACGGCGGATGAAAATTCAGACGCGGATTTCCTTGCCCGGTTTGCCGCGCCCGTGCCGTCGATATTTAAAGTTATGGGGTTCCGCGAGGAACTATCGCAATCACTCGGTCTGCCTGTTGATGTGGTGACGCTGCCGCTCGCTCATCCTGAAAAACTGCGCGTGTCGCGTACGGAGAAAATTCTATGAATGAGCGTGATCGAGCAAACATTGAACGCATTGCCGAAGAATTGCGTTACATCAAAAGCGTGACCGAAAAAATTTCACGCGAAGAGTTTCTGCGCGATGATACATTGCAACATGCGTTGTCAATGTCGATACTGACAATCGGGGAATGCGCCAATCATCTGTCCGATGAGTTTAAAGACTGTAACCAACAAATTGAGTGGGTTCAGATTGTCGCGGTCAGGAATATCGCGGCGCACGGTTACTGGCAACTTGATATGCGGCAGGTATGGCAAGCTATTGAAGAAGATATTCCGGAGCTTGACACGTTTATACGCGGGCTGTCAGGTGAGTAAATTCCTCAGCCTGTCGCCGCGAATTGGCTCATGTAAAGCTCGGCGTAAAAGCCTTTTTGGGCCAAAAGGCCCTCGTGGGTGCCCTGCTCCACAATATCGCCGTCCCGCATAACCAGAATCAGGTCGGCGTCCCGGATGGTGGACAGGCGGTGCGCGATCACAAAGCTGGTGCGGCCCCGCAGCAGCCTGGCCATCGCTTGCTGCACCAGGATTTCCGTCCGGGTATCCACGGAGCTGGTCGCCTCATCCAGAATCAGGATTGGCGGATCCGCCAAAAAGGTGCGGGCGATGGTTAGCAGCTGCTTTTGCCCTTGGGAAATATTGTCGGCCTCCTCGCTGATCACCATATCGTAGCCCTTGGGCAATTGCCGGATAAACTCGTCGCAATGGGCGGCCTGGGCCGCGGCGATCACCGCCTCGTCGTTTTTGTCAAAGCTGCCGTAACGGATATTCTCCCTGACGCTGGCGTGATAAAGCCAGGCGTCTTGCAGCACCATGCCTAAAAGGCCGCGGGATGAGCGGCGGGAAAGGCTGTTGATATCATAGCCGTCGATATAAATGCCGCCGCCGTCCAGGTCATAAAAGCGCATCAGCAGCTTTACTATAGTAGTTTTGCCCGCGCCGGTAGGCCCCACGATGGCCACCTTGCGGCCAGGCTCGATCACCGCCGAGAAATTGTGAATGACTGTCTTGTCCGGGCTGTAGCCAAAACGAACGCCATCAAAAACCACCCGCCCCTTGATCCGCTCCGGTTCTGGCTCGGCCTGTTTTTCCGGGCTTTCCTCCGCCTCGTTGAGGAAGGCGAAAACCCGTTCCGCCGCCGCCGCGGTAGATTGCAGGATGTTGGAGATATTGGCCAATTGGCTCATGGGCTGGGTGAAGGAGCGGGAATATTGGACAAACGCCTGAATATCCCCGATCGCGATGACCCGACTGGCGGCCAGATAGCCGCCCAGGATACAAATCGCCACATAGCCCAGATTACCGACAAAATTCATGATCGGCATCATCAGGCCGGAAAGGAACTGAGATTTCCAGGCGACCTGATACAGCTCGTCATTCAGCAGGTTGAAATCAGCGATGGTGTTTTCCTCCTGATTAAACGCCTGAACGACGTTGTGCCCGGCGTAGGCTTCCTCCACCTGGCCGTTGACTCGCCCCAAATATTCCTGCTGCCGCCGGAAAAATTTTTGGGACTGCCTGACCACCAGCGTGATGAAAAGCAGGGAAAGGGGCAGAATCAGCAGAAAAACCAGGGTCATCAGCCAACTGATGCTCAACATCATCGCGCTAATGCCCACGACCATGGTGACAGAGGTGATCATCTGCGCCAGGGATTGGTTCAGGGTCTGGCTCAGGGTATCGACGTCATTGGTGACCCGGGACAAGACCTCGCCCCGGGTCTGACGGTCAAAATAACTCAAGGGCAGGCGATGGGTTTTGGCCGAGATATCCTGGCGGAAACGGTAGGATATCCTCATCGCTACCCCGGACAGGGCAAAGCCCTGGATATAGGAAAAAATCGCCGTCAGGATATAAAGGCCGACCAGAAACAGGATACGGCGGCTGATGTAGGCGAAATCTACCCCGCCGCCCCCCGCCATAGCCGCGGTCAGGCCGTCAAAGAGCTTGGTGGTCACCTGCCCCAGTATTTTGGGGCCGACGATGGAAAAGGCCGTGGAAAACACCGCCAGAATCATCACGGCGCCGATTTGTATCCTGTAGGCCCCGAGATAATTCAGCAGGGTCAGCATCGTG
>JAISDE010000075.1 GCA_031265035.1 Peptococcaceae bacterium
GCTGACGGTGGACAAGGGCGGCGCGCTGAATCTGGCGGCGCTGGATAATACCGTCGGGCAGACGGCCCTGGCCTTTTTCGGGCAGAATCCCGCTCTGATTCTTGATAATCCCAAGGATATGCTGATTTATAACGGCGGCAAACAGGCGCCGGGGTACGCCATTTGTAATGAATCCGACAAAGGCGGCAAAGGCGCCGCGCTCCTTAGCTTTTATGGCGGCGAGCTGGCGGCCTGGACAGCCCCGGCCGCGGGCGCCAGCCTGAATACCGCCGCCGGCCCCTGGCTTGTGAGCGGCGGGTCGCCCAGCAGCTGGGCGGCGGCGCGAGCGGATGGCTTATTTTCTTATAAAGCGTATATAAACGCTAGAAACGTCCAAAACGCCAAAAACGCCGCTTTGGACAATCAAGTGGCGTCGCCGGCGGCCGATTTCGCGGGGGGCCGCTCGCCGGCCAGTCCGGAGACGGGCCTGATCACCCTGGAAAACAAAACCATCATTAGCCTCAAAGGCGCCGCCGGCCTCAGCGCCCTGCCGATCAGCGCCCCGCCGGTGCTCGACGAGCCGATCTACGAGGGCGCTACCGCCGTCAGCGGCGGCGGCAAGCCGGGGGCGACAGTGACGGTGACCTTTCCCAGCAAGGGGGAGGGGCAGAGCAAAGATATAGAGGCAGTGGTCGATCAAAACGGCAACTGGCGGATTGATGATCTGCCCGGCAAGGGCATAGCCCTGACGGTGGGCGACGAGATCAAGGCGATACAGAGCGAGCCAAACAAAAAACCCAGCGATCCGGCGGCCGCTACGACCACGGTCGCCCCGGTAACAGCGGAAACAGCCGAGCGCAGCGCCCATCCGGCAATCAACGATGTCTATACGGACAGCAAAGTGATCACGGGCCGGGGCGAGCCCGGCGCCACCGTGCAAATTTATCAGCTGGGTGATGTAAAATTTTCGGCCACCGACAGAGTATATGCCACTGTAAATAAAGATGGGGTCTGGTCGTATACTATCCCGGATAATATCCCGGGTAAAACATCAGATAACGCGTCGGATAAAACGCCGGATAAAACGCCGAATATTACCTTGGCGGTGGGCGACGAGATAGTGGCGACGCAATTCGCGCCGGCCGGCGATGCCGGGGATAAAGCGGAAAGCGAGCGGACGATAACGACGGTCAAAGAGAGGCCGCTGGAGACTGCCGAGCTGCCCGAGATTGCCGCGTCGATCGCGCCGCCCGCTATCAATGACATCTACGCGGGGGACACGGTGGTCGCGGGCAGCGGCGAGCCGGGAGCGAAAATCACGGTAACCTTCCCCAACGACGGCAAAGAAACGGTCACAGTGGATAAGTTTGGCTATTGGTCGGCGCCTGTGCCGGAGGGCGTGAAGTTGAAGGAAGGCGACAAGGTGAGCGTTGAGCAAAGCGGCGGCGACGCCGGTACCGGCGCCAACGCTGACGGAAAGGCCGACGGAAAGGCGGAAACCACCGTGCTACCGCGGCAGCAGGATCAAAGCGATCCGCCTGTCATCAGCGCTGTGTATGAGGGCGACGGGGAAGTGCGGGGCAGAGGCAAGGCGGGGGCCATTGTCATGGTGACCTTGCCCGGCGTCAGCGCTCCCTTGTCGGCGGTAGTGCAAAATGACGGATATTGGGTGGTTGGCGTGCCCAGCGGCACAACTCTGAAAGGCGGCGACGGGATCTCGGCCATTCAGCGGGAGCCGAATAAAGAACCCAGCGAAAAAGTCCCCGCCACAGTCATAGCGAAACCGTCCACTCCCGAGCGGAGCGGATCGCCTGAGGTGGCGCCTGTCCAGGGCGGCGATAAGGTCGTCAGCGGCACCGGCAAGCCGGGGGCAAAAATCGAGGTGGTCTTCCCCGACGGCGGCAAAGGGACGACGACAGTGGATGACGACGGCAATTGGTCGGTGCCCGTACCGCCGGGCCAGGCGCTTCAAGGCGGCGACCAGATGAAGATAACCCAAACCGAGCCGGGCAAGCTGCCCAGCGCCTCGCTGGAGGTAACGGTAAATTCGTCGCCCAGCGCGTCGCCGGCGGTGGATCCTGTCCGGAGCGGCGATAGCGAGGTGACTGGCGGCGGCGTGCCGGGGGCGAAAATCGAGGTGACTTTCCCCGGCGACGGCAAAGGAACGGCGACAGTAGACGAGAACGGCAGCTGGTCGGTACCCGCGCCGCCAGGCCAGGTGATTCAGGGCGGCGACCAACTGACGATAATCCAAACCGAGCCGGGCAAGACGCCCAGCGAGCCGCTGCCGGTGAAGGCGGAAGATCAAGACGCCGACAAGAGCAGGATACCTGGGATCAACTATGTTTACGCCGAGGATAAGCTCATCACCGGCCGGGGCATCCCGGGCAGCGCGATCAAGGTCACGATCAAAGATGAAAACGGCAGAGACAAATTATCCGGGGCGCCGCCGGCGACCGCGGGCCAGGATGGGATCTGGTCACTGACTGTGCCGGTAGGGCAAGATGGAATCTGGGCGGCGACTGTGCCGAAAGGGGTGACGCTGGCCAAAGGCGATCAGATTACAGCCTGGCAGACCGAACCCAATAAACTCATCAGCGAGCCGGCGGCGACCTCTGTGAGAGAGCGGCAGCCCAGCGTGAAGCCGGGCGTGGATCCCATCTACGCGGGCGACAGCAAAATTACCGGCACCGGCGTGCCGGGAGCGACGATCGAGGTGGTGATTCCTGGCTATCAGGAGAAAGTGACAGCGGAAGTAAAGGCTGACGGCACCTGGTCGGTGGACGTGCCGGCCGGCGCGACATTAAACGAGGATGATCAGATCAGGATCACCCAGACCGAGCCGGGCAAGGGAAAAAGCGAGAGCGCCGACACGAAAGTGAAGGTAAAACCGGGTAAAAGCGAGACACCGTCTATCTATCCGTTTTACGAGGGCGCCGGGGTGATCAAAGGCGCCGGGAAGCCCGGAGCGGAGATCATGGTGATTTTTCCCGACGGCAGGGGAACAATAACGTTAGTGGAAAGCGACGGCACCTGGTCGGTTTTGGTGCCGGGGGATATCTACCTGAAAGCGGGCGAGCAATTGAGCGTGACGCAGACAGACAAGGATAAAAGCCCCAGCGATCCCGTCTGGGCGACAGCGGTAAATAGCGGCGGCGGTGGCGGCGGTTCCGGCAGCGGCAGCGGCTCAGGCAGCGGCGGCCGTGACGGCGGTGGCAGTGGCCATGGTCATGGCGGTGGTGGTAGTGGCCATGGCCACGGCGGCGGGGCGGGTACCGGCGCTGGCGGCGCGGGTGCCGGCACAGGCGCTGGAGCGGGCACAGGCACAGGAACGGGCACTGGCGCGGGAGCGGGCGCGGGCAACGGCGCGGGCGCAGGCACCGGCGCGGGCAACGGCGCTGGCGCGGGCACTGGCGCTGGCACAGGAACTGGCAACGGCACAGGAGCGGGCACCGGCGCGGGTACGCTGCCACCCCTGCTACCGCCAGCGGTAGCGCCCGGAACGGCGAATATCGACGCCCGGCCCAGGGGAGACAACCAAGGCTTTGACATTATCAGCGACGGCAACAGGGTTGGGCAGTTGGTTCACATGGACAGCGGCGGCTATGAGTTCCTGGACGACAATGGCGTGCCGCTGGGCGCCTGGGCCTTTGACGAGAATTCGGGCACCTGGATCTACGACGAGTACCCACCGCTGGGCGACTTTCCCCGCACCGGCGAGCGGGGCGAGACGGCAAAGCTTTACACCCTGCTTTTCTTGAGCGGCCTTGGCCTGGCCCTGACCGTCTTATTATCCGGTGGCCTTAAAGGGCGGCAGAAAATATAACCGGCAACATTCGCGCCTCTTAAAACATCACAATAATCACAATAACGAAACACAAAATGACGAAACACAAATGACGAAACTTAGCGTTGACTTTTTTGGTGATTGACGTATAATAAAGACGTGCCAAGCGGTACAAAAAGCGGTGTACCCTACCGTTAAAGTGGGGGCCAAAAAAGCGGTGTACTCTACCATGAGTGAGAGCTAAAAAAGCGGTGTACCCTACCGTGAGTGGGAGCTAAAAAAACGAAGGGCCGGGTAAATCCGGCCCTTCGTCCCTGTCATAGCACGATGTACAAATTGTTGAAGGCTAGCTTGCGCTGAAAATCGAAACGCTTCGCCTTGCCCTGGACGATTTTGACCCCCAGCAGATTCAGCTCGTCCTCCGTCGCCTTTTGCTCCCGAAAGGGATTGCGGCCGGCCATGTCGTAGCGCAGATGAATCTCCGCCTCGTCGCCGTTTTTGATGATCCGGATCATGACGTAGCTCGCGCGTCGCCCGGGTCGCCGCTTTTGCCCGTCGTCCTCAAAAATTTTCGCGGCCAATTCCTCGATCACCAGGTTGATAAAATATACCTTATCGGCAGAGATGTCATTATTCTCGCAAAATCCCTCGATCTCCGCCGCCAGGTCGGCCAGGCCGGTGAGGCCCGAGTCGATCAGGGCGGTATAGGCTTGCCCAGCCGGCACTATGGCCGATTTGCCCAGCAGGCAGAAGTTGTCCAGGCGCTCCCGCCGGGTGATATAGAGCAGCGCCAACACAGCGCCGACCAACGTCACCGCCTCGGTGACGAGATAGGCCCAGGCGATGCCCAGGGCGCCCAGGCGAATCGTCAAAAGGCAGCCCAGGGGCAGCAAGAGGCCGACGCCCCGGAGCAGCGACACCAAAAACGCTAGCCGCTCCCGCCCCACGGCCTGGGCGTAGGCGATAAAGACAGTATTGCAGCCGACGCCCAAAACGCAGAAGCCGTAGATCCGCAAGGTTTGGGCCGCCTCCGCCAAGAGGCTGGCCTCGATCCCAAATATCCGGGCGATGGGGCCGGAAAACAAAACAAACAAGGCGCCGATGATCAGGCCGGAGCAAAAAACCAGCCTCGCCGCCAGTTTCAAGGTCTCGGTCAGATCAAAACGATTGCGCTCCCCGTAATAAACGCCGATCAGCGGCGAGATCGCCGCCCCGCAACCGTCAAAATAAGCGGCCGCGAAAAACGTTGTATTGAAAAACACCCCGT
This sequence comes from Peptococcaceae bacterium, assembly GCA_031265035.1. Classification (GTDB taxonomy): domain Bacteria; phylum Bacillota; class Peptococcia; order DRI-13; family UBA5745; genus JAISDE01. Next base: position 5,034 of record JAISDE010000075.1, read on the forward strand.
AAACGGCTACCGCCAAAGAGCCGTGCCAGTCGGCCAGTAGCCGGTTGAAAGCGAAGATCACCGCTCCCTGAAACAAAAACGCCGAGCCTACGCCAAAGCCCCCCCGGAGGATCCGCCCCAGGCCGGCCGGCGGGAAGGGCGGGGGAACGAAGGCCAGCATTCGCTCTTTTTTCAGGAAATGGCCCCAGGAGATCAAAAGCAGCGCCACCTCCGCGCAGGCGATGGCGGCGGCGGCCCCCGGCACGCCCCAGCCCAGGCCGTAGATAAATACCAGATCCAGGACGATGTTGGCGACGGTAAAGACGGCCATGGCGACGGTGGCCAGGGCTGGGCCGGCGTCATAGCGAATCAGGCCGCAAAGGGTCTGGCCGGTGACAAACAGCGGCGCGCTAAGGATAATGATCCGCATGTAGTCCTGGGCCTCGCTCAGGGTCGCGTCGCCGACGCCGCCCGCTCCCAGCCAAAGGAACAAATCCTCCATAAAGAGCAGCCCCGCCGCCAGGATGACCAAGCCGCAAACCAGAGCCAGGGCCATAGCTTGGGTAAAATAAGCCTGCCCCTGCCGCCGGTCGTTTTGCCCAAAGCTGACGGCGATCAGGATCCCCCCACCGGTGCTGATGGTGGTGGCCAGCAGATTGTAGAGCATGTAAACGGGCATGGCCAGATTCAGGGCGATCAGGCCACCCGCGCCAAAGGCGCCGCCCAGAATCACCGCTTCAACGAAAGCTCCCAGGGCGTTGCCGGAACTGGATAAAACGGCGGTGATCGCGAAAAGCCAAAACGCCTTTTTAATGTAAGTCAGGTTGCCCCTCATCAGCTGTTCCCACCGCCAGGGTCGGCGGCGTCAGTTCCTGTGCCAGAGCCGGAGTCGCTGGCGCCGACGCCCTGGCCTCCGACGCCGTCACCGTCTCCGACGCCGTCACCGTCACCGTCATCGTCACCGGCACATCCTCCGCTCCCGGCGCTACTGTCGCCGCTCCCGCCGCTACTGTCGTCGCCGGCGCCAGCGTCCTGGCCCAGGCCGCCGCCTCCGCACCCGGAGGCGCCGCCACCGCCATTGAAGCGCAGGGCTAGCATGGTGATGTCGTCTGCCTGCTCGGCGCCGGCGGCAAACAGATCAATCTCGCTCTTGACGCCCGCCAGCAGGCCCCGCAAAGCGGCGCTGGCCCCGTTGCCGGCCTCGATGAAGGCTTTAGCTCCAGCCCCAGCTCCGGCCTCGCCTCCGTCTCCAACCCCAGCCTCGCCTCCGTCTCCAGCCCCGGCGCCGCCTCCGTCTCCCCCGCCGTACCGGTTCGCCGCCGCCAGCAGCCTGTCCTCGCCAAACAGCTCCAGCCCCTGATCCGCCGCCTCGGTCACGCCGTCGGTATACAGATAGAGCAAATCCCCGGCCTCCAGGCGGATTTCCTCCTGGGGATAGCCGGTATCCTCCAGGCCCGCCAGCACCAGCCGCGGCTGGGAGCGCAGCCAGGTAAACGAGTCATCCCGCCCGCGCTTCAGCAGCGGCGGATTGTGCCCCGCGTTGACGTAGACAAAGCCGCCGGCGCGGATATCCAAAATCCCCATAAAAGCCGTGACAAACATGCTGGTATCATTATTCTCGCACAGCTGGTTGTTGACCGTCTCAAAAATAACCTGGGGGCTATTGCCGTATTGGGCGCTGTTTTTCAGCAGGGTCTTCGTGATCACCATAAACAAGGCGGCGGGCACGCCCTTGCCCGACACATCCGCGATGACCAGCGCCAGGCGGTCGTCGTCCAGCAGGAAAAAGTCGTAAAAATCACCGCCCACCTCCTTGGCCGGCAGCATGGTAGCGTAAATATCAAACTCCCCCCGCTGGGGAAAAGGCGGAAAGATGCAGGGCAGCATACTGGCCTGTATCTTCGCCGCCACCTGCAGCTCCGTGCCAATCCGTTCCTTCTCGGCGGTGACCGTCCGCAGATTGTTGATATACACCTGCAGCTCGTTCACCATAAAATTGAACGCCACCGCCAAATCCTCGATCTCGTCGCCGGTCTTGATCTCCGTCCGGGTATGGGAAAGGGACGCCATCCCGTCCGTCAGCAGGTTCATCGCGTTGTGGCGCAAAATATGGAGCGGCCCCAGCAGGCTCCGCCGCATTACCCTGGCATAAAGCCACAGCAAAACCACCAGGCAGCAAATCGCCCCGGCCAGCACCGTGAGGGTATACCGAATCACGGCGCCCTGGATATAATCCATGTAAAAATCGGTGCTGAGAATAGCGATAATATCGCCGGCCCGGTTTTTGATCGGCTCGAAGGCGCTCAACAAATAGCCCCATTGGGTTTTGTTAATCACCAGCAACTCGTCCTGCTGGCCCCGCCACACCGGCAGCACCTCGGCGTAAAGCTCGTCGGGGTAAGTCTCCGTCCCGCCCAGCCTGGGGCGCTGATTGTAGGGCAGCGCCAGCTCCTCGGGATTGTAGCCCATCAGGACATAGGTAATATCGCTGCTGCCCGGGTTTTCCTCCATCCGGAACATATAATGAAAGGCCACCTGCCCATTGAGGCGAAAGCCCGTCATAATCTCCTGCAACTCAATAATATAGGGATTGAACTCGCCGGTGACGAGAAAGCGCGCGATCTCCTCGCCCCGGATCCCCTCCGCCATGCCCTTGGTAATGGAGCGCACATGGTTGCCGCTCTCAAACATGATGCCGTTGATATAATTGTAATAGCCGATCAACGCGATAATAACGCTGAGAATAATGCCCAAAATGGTACAGCTCAATGTGAATTTCGCTTGCAGCGTCAATTTGAATCGTCGCATCCCCCGGCTCCCCTCATACTCCCCTCATGTCCCTCCGGCGCCTCAACCGCCTCAGCCGCCCAACCCGCCCCGTCCCGGTAATCTTTGTACGGCTGGCCGGCGAAATAAGCGGTATGCTCGCCGTCCCGGCTGACCCGGTGGGGAAACAGGAGGGCGTGCAACTGGAAGGCCGATTTGTGCAACCGCCCGCACTTGATGAGGCTCTCCGCCTCCAAGAGGCTGTTGAACTCCAGGATATTGCCGATCCCCCATAAATAATAGGGCATAGCGGGCATGGTGACATAATCCAGGACGGAGGCCAGCTTGTCCTCTCTGGCCCGCACCACCTTGCTATCCTCAAAAGGGTGGCGCTTCTCGTAAAACAAATCCAGCAGACCCTGATCCCGCTCATGCAAAACCGCCAGCTCCCTCACCCGGTAGGTCTGCCTCAGCGCCCCGATGGCCGCCAGATACAAATCCGCGATCCGGTGGGCCTCCGCCCGAAAACGCTGCCGGGCCGCCTCGCCGGTTTTGGCGTCCAGATAGGGCAAAAGGCTGTCCAGATACTTGATATAAGCCATGTCCGGCACCGTGACCACCATTGGGCAGCCCAGCCGCTCCGCCAGGGAAAACTGGGTATTTAAATGCTCAAACTCATCCGTCGTCAGAGCCCGTTTCTTGCTGATAAAACGTAGCTCCCGGGCCGCCCCGGCGTTTTGGCTCAGATAATCCAGCAGCGGGTTGCCGTTTTGCCCGTAAGAATCGTAGTTGAAGCCGCCGATAAAATCGAAGTCCCGGGCGCCGCCGGCGGTCTCCACCCGGACGATCACCTCGTCCGCGCCGAACAGGCAAGGCCCACCCTCGATAGCTATGGGGCCGCCGGCCCGGATCACCTGGCAAAACTCGTTAAAATAGCGGGTAAAAAGAGGCAGACCCGCCGCGAAACCGCCCCGCCACCCCTTGAGGGCCGGCAGCTTGCGGGCCAGGTCGCCCGGGTCGGTCAGGGCGAACACGTCCTTGTAGCGGACGGCCAGGGGATTTTCCTCCCCAAATACCTGCCGGTAAGCTCGCAGCGTATTTTGCTCCCTGGCCAGCCGGCGTTCCTCGCCCAGCCACGCCTTGCGCGCCCGATAAGCCACCTTTTCCTCATAGGAATCGAAACTCTTGGGCTCGGGCGGCAGCGGCGGCGGATCAGGCTGCCCGGGCGCGCGGCGATAGCCGCGGAAAATAGTCTCCAGATCCTCATGATAAGAATATTCCCCGATCATTTCCCTGGCGGGGCACAAGGTAAACAGCGGCGGCAGATTAAAGGCGTAATCCAGCAAATCCGCCGGGAGTCCCCCGTAAAGAGTCGCCGCCGGCGGCTGCTCGCCCAAAATGCCGCGAAGGGTCTGCTTCATAGCCTGCTCAAACTCCCTTGCTAATGGTCAAAATATTTTGGCCCGCCTCAAAGCGGTAGGCTACCTCATCCATCAGGCGCTTAATCAAAAAAACCCCCAGGCCCCCGATGGGCCGTTCCGCCAGGGCCAGCGTGGTGTCCGGATCCTCCCGGGCCAAGGGATTGTAAGGCTGGCCGCTGTCCAGAAAGCTCACCGTCAGCCGCCCGCCCGCCGCCTGGCCCGCCGTCTCGGCGCCAGCCTCAGCCCCGGCGCCAGCCCCGGCCTCCCGGCCTCCCGCCGTCTCGGCGCCAGCCTCAGCCTCACAGCGCACGGTCACGGTATTGGCCGCCGCCGGCCCGCCGCCGGCGCCCGGCCCATAGGCGTAGCTGGCGATATTGACAAAGACTTCCTCTACCGCCAGCTCCATCTGCATCCGGGCCGGGGCGGGAAAACCCAGCCGCTCCATATAACCGCCCACAAAGCTCTGTACCGCCTCCAAGCTATCCTGGTCGGCCGGGGTCACCAACTCGCCCCGCCGGATCGCCTCTGTCCCCAAGCCCTCACCTCATTCATCCCTTATAGAGTATAAGTTACAAGTTACAAGTTACAAGTTATAAGTCAATACCCTGGCCATGATCATATCGTCCTCGGAGTATCGCTTCGCCGGGTTTTTCAGCTCAAACCCCACGGCGATAAAGCTGCCATCGCTCAACCGCCAGGAGCGGAAAAGCGGCGCCTCCAGGATTCGGACAGCCCGAAAGCCGCCCCACGTCTGAGAATAACGCACCGCCCCGTTTTTCAGCGAGGTCAGGAGAAAATCGTTGTAGCCCAGCGCCAGGATACGTTCCGGCGCGTAAAAATCTTTGGAGGCGACGGCAGCGTCGGCGGTGGGATCAACCTCATCCGGCAGATTACCCCGTTCCTCCGCTGGTATAAAATGTACGTCCTGAAAAGGAATCGTTATCCGACCGCCACCGTACGGTACATCCAAATGGATGCGGCTCCCATCGGCATCGTCCGTGATCACCGCGTAGCCGGCCGGCGCGGGGGGAGTCCCGACGTAAGTCAGGCTGTCGAAGAAGCTGGAGTTGACGATATCAGTTGTATTGGATATATTGCCGGCGGGATCCCGGAGGTAAAAGGAATCCCCCGCCTGGACGATACTGTTTCCCCCCGCCAGGGGCTTTTCCTGACCGGCGGCGTAGGCGTCCGCGGAGAAGCGGCGGACATATGAGCCGGCGTCGATCTCGATCTCGTAGCCGGCCAGCACCCTCACATCCTCGCAGGCGAAGAAATGACCCGCCGTATATAAAAGCAGTTGACCAAAGCTGTTCAGAGAGGCCTGGCGATAAGCCGGGTCACAGTCCCAGACGGTGCGCAGCCAACCGGTATAATCCTCATCCAGGCTGCGCCACGCGGTCTGATCATTCAGCGGCGTCCCCGCCGCCACCAAAAAGGGGCCGAGAACGTCACTCGCTTTTTGCAGAGTAGCTGACAGCACCGCTTTCGCCACATCATCCGCCCTCGATAATGACCCCTCCGCCGACCCCTCTTCCGGCTTCTCTTCCGGCTTCTCTTCCGGCTCCGGCGCGGCAGGAGGCTGATAAAACGGACTGCCCCAATATTCCTTAGCTTCCCCCATAAGTACAGAGCTGTCATAATAGTAAGAGCTTATGTATTGCGAGCGCGGCACCCGGATGACTTCATATACCTTGCTCACCCGGATCACATTGCCAAAAAGGGCTTCCCCCTTGTACTGAAAGGCCGGCAGCGGCTGCCCCACCACATACTTCTCTTCCAGCGGCGCCAGCCTTACCTCTTTGCCCTCTGTGGCCGGGGAATAGCCGGACAGCTTGTTGGCGCCAAAGCCGCTTTCCGGCACGGTCAACTGAACCTCGCCCCCGGTGAAAGGGGATTTGGCCTTGAAGCTGGTAAATTCGGTCGCCAGATCAAACCGCAGGATCCGGTCATAACCGGCGGGCGGGTTGTCGAGCCTGATACTCTCGAAGGTGAGCAGCCCATGCCGGGAGGGGATCTCATCATCCATCTTCGCCATTTCCTCTACCTCTATAGACGCCAGATTGGCCACATTGGGCGTCATCAGAAAGGACACGCCGGCCCGCTCGCCCTGGCTCAGGGCGAAGGCGCCGGTCACGGAGCGTTCCGGCAGATTGAGGCTGGCCTGGGCCAACTGATCATAGGCCCAGGTAAAGTCAATATCACTGAACAAAACCCCGTCCAGATCAAAATAATACATGTGCTTCTCGAAATACAGCGCGTAGCCGTCCATATCCGGCGGTTTGCTGGCGAAAACCGAGACACCGCCGCTGCCCAGCTCGGTAATCCGACGGAAAAACTCGGTCGTTTCCTGGGTCACATAATTATGGGAGGCGAGAACCGTCAGCAGCGCCGTAGTTTTCGGCTTGTCCTTTTTGGCTTGCTCCGTCTCGGACAGCAACTCATAATCCCGCAGCCGCCGCAGATAATTGGCGTCCGCGTAAGTGTACTGATAGGTGTAGATAAAAGAGCTTCGGGCCGCGTCAAAGTCCACGCACTGAAAAGAGATTCTGTCCAGGCAATTGGGCGCCACGGCAAAAGCGATTGGCAGGTCGCTGACGAATTTGTCAACCTCCCGGGGATCCAGCGCGTTGAGCGACTGCCCGGGCATAACCACCGCCTCATAGCTGATATCGCCCTGATTCAAAAATATAGATTCTACGCAACCACTCAGCAACAGCAAGCCGGCCATCGCCGCGGCCAATATCCGTCTCATATCTATCCCCCGGTGGCGCGGCCGATAACAGCCGGGCGGCAGGCGAGGCCGCGCCCTCGCCTGCCGCCGCGGGAGCTGTGTTATTTATTGACAGCTCCTCCCGTTACCGCTCCGTTTATACTACCCTTTAGTGAGCATTAAACATTACGCGGCTAATCCTACTGCTCTGCTCACCCTTACTCTGTTCACCCTTACTCTCACTCTGTTGTCGTTGTCGTCCCTGTGCTTGTGTTGGCCCAATCCTGGAAAACGGGCAGACCCACCCTCAGGACTACCAGTAAAATAAAGATTAGTAAAAAGCCGATGATGGCGTTTTTCAGGGCGTTTTTGGCCTTTTCCCGATCCTGGGCTTCCTCCGCCCTGGCCAGCTTGACCCCCAGGAAAATACAGTAAATAGCGCCCAGAGCGCCGACGATAGCGATCGCCGGGGTGACCACCATATCGAGCAGGTTTAAAATAGGCGCCGACATAGCGTCAAAGGGGTTGGACAACAATATGAGGTAGTTCATTTAAATTCTCCCTTCTTTTTGTACTGCTTGTACCGCTAAATTATATTTATATATCAACCCCGCCGCCGGCGGGCCGCGATCACCGGCGGGCAGTCAATGATATATCAGGTTTAGGGCCCCTGGCCCGGCGCCGAGGGCGGCAAGGGCGGCAGCCCCGTCCCGGCGCCCCCGCCCGCCGCCGGCTGAGCGGGCGTCGCCGCCCCGCTCGCCCCGGTCTCGTCTGCCGCCGCGGCCTGGGCCGCCGCCTCAGCCGCCGCCGCCTCGGCCGCGGCCGCCGCCCTTTGGTCGATGACCGCGTTCACAGCGGCGATCAGGGAAGCGCCGCCCTTGGAGCTGATAATCACATAGTTCTCTTTTTCCCCCAGGGCAATATTCTGCGCCTGGAGGGAATCGACATTGGCCAGGGCGAAAGCCTGCTCCTCATAGCACAGATAAGCCGCCGCCAGGCCCTTGCTCAGGGTATCCTCCACCAGGGTGGTCTCCCCGTAGACGGTGACCTTGACATCCGGGATTTGGTGAAGCGCGATGAGGGCGTTTTCGGACAGCTGATCCGTATAGCCTACCGCCATTCCCGCCAGGGCGCCCCCAGTGGGAAACAGCACGCCCCGGGGGGTCACGGCGTAGAGCCGCCCCTCCCCATAAGGCTTGGATACCGCGTAATTGTACAGCAGGCTGCTGTTTTCAGCGATCCGGCCGATGGCGATATCCCCCAAGCCCTGGGCCAGGCTATAGAGCAGCTCGGTCTTGGGATAAGCTATCACCCGCAGCTCCGCGCCGATGGACTCGGCGATGGCCCGGGCCAGCTCGATCTCCGTCCCCTCCCAGGTAACGCCGTCAGCCAGCGTATAAGCGTAGATCCCGGCGTTTTCCGGCACCAGCGCCGTCAAAACCCCCGCCGTCTGTACCCGTTCCAGCGCGTTGGTCCGCCGGGAGGCGCAACCCGTCAGGGCCGGCGTCAGCAGCCCGCAGATCACCGCCGCCGTCAGCAAAATTATCCGGAATTTTCTCATTCCCAATCACGCTCCCCTTTGGCCGAAAAGTCTTTGCGCCTGCTCGGTGGCCACCACGTCCACGCAAGTGCGCTCCGAGGCGGAGGTGACCACAAAGGCCCGGCCTCGCCCATTATTGACAATCTCCTCCTGCTCGCTCTCGTTGATCGCCCCGGCCTTCTCGTACAATTTGACCAGATCGTGCATATCATTGGGCGCCAGGGGGAAGATAAAGGAATACTGGCAGGCGTTGATGATGGCGGTGGATTTGCGGGCGATTTCCTCCGTGCCCACAAAGTCCTTGATATTTTGGGTAATGACAATCTGCATCCCGTTGTATTTCCGGATCCGCTTGGCCAGCTGAAACATGAAATCCAGGGCGATAGGAAACTTCTCGTCGATAAACACATGGGCCTCGTCGATGACAATCACGATCCGCCGGCTGGCGTTAAAGCGGGTGTTGTAATCCCGGTTTTTGATGATCTCGTTGTCCAGCCATTTCAGCACCAGCAGCATTTGGGCGTTGGCCACGGTATTGTTTTTGTTGGCCAAAAGGGACTGGAAGTTGAAGACGATAAAATTCTCGTTGGTGGAAATGGTGGCCTCGCCGTTCCAGAGGGCGGAATTGCGGCCCCCGGTGGAAAATTTGGAGACATGATTGAGCAGCACCTGCAGATTGGCTTTGGAGTAGCCGCCGGAGACCATCTGATACTCGCTGAGCACTTTATCATACAAATCGTCAAAGGTGGGATAATCCGCCGGCTTTAACTGGGACAAATCCGTGTCCCGGTCTATCCCCTTGTCCTCGTACAGGCGCACCAGCAGGTTGTTGAGATACTCTACAGCGTCCGCGTCAATGCCCGGCAGGATCTGCCGGAAAAATTCCTCCAGGAACTGCAGGTGGGTAGTGAAGCTGACGTTGCCGCCCTTGGCCTCGCCCTCCGCCACCTCCTCGTCGTCCTCGGCGGTGGTGATGATGTGGAAGGGATTGAGGCGCCCCTGGGTGGCGTTGCCCACATCGATCACCTTGCCCCGCATATTTTCCGCCAGGATGCCGTACTCATTTTCCGGATCCAGGATAAACACCTTGCTGTCCTCCGAGGCCAGGTTGGCCAGCAGGGTCTTGGTGGCGTAGGACTTGCCGCTGCCGGATTTGCCGATGATCGCCATATTGGAGTTGACCCGCATCCGATCCCGCTGGAAAAAGTTGATAAACACCGGCACCGCGCCGGTGTGCCCGATCTTGATGCCGCCCTTATCCAGCAGCGACTTGTACACAAAAGGAAAGGCCGCCGCGATGGAATTGGAGTGGATGCTCCGGCTTCTCCCGATGAAGGCGTCAAAAGCCGAGACCTGGGAAGAGCCGTAAGCGTGAAATTGCCGCAGAAACAGATCCGTGGTCTTGAAGTTTTGCTCGGACAGCTGCCGCTTGATATTTTGCTTCAGCTGCAGCCGGGGCACGGTGACCTTGCGCCCCTGGGCCACCTCTCGCAGCGCCCTGGTCTGGGGGTAGTCATAAACGGTGACGAAAATATTCACGTCAAACAGCTTCTCATTATCCCCCTGCAACAGGCGCAGCAATTCCGACAAAGTATCGATATGGGAGGAAAGCTCAATCAGCCGGCTGGCCTTGCCTGTAGCCCCCTCCTGCACCCGCAGCTCGTCGATGGCCCGGTCAATCCGCCGGATGGACTTGTAGCGATCCACCGTCCGCATCTTCATGACCACCCGGGTATTAGGCATATTAAAGAGGACATGCCCCCAGGCGTTGGCCACCTCCGTCGGGTAATCGCTGATCATCAGCGTATGGGTGATCAAGTCGTCGTATTTGACGGTACGGCTCGCGAACTCGATCTTTTTGGGCAAAATCCAGTCCATGTACTGCTCCCTGGTCAGCCCCTGAACCTCCCGCTCGTCAAACTCCAGAGTGTAATTGTACTTCAGGAAGACCGCCAGATCCTTGTCCTCCAGGCGGCGGGCCAGTATATCACCGTTTTCCAGCTGGGCCAGGGCGGCTTTGGCCCGTTCCAGCACCAGCTCTTTGGTTTTCTCAAAAAGCGCCAGATAATGAAAGGGCCGGTAGACCTTCTGGGCCTGGTTGATCCGCTGGATATCCTCCACCCTGGCGTCCAGCACCAATTCCCTGGTGCTGTACTCCGCCGCCGTCAGGAGGCCGTTGCGCTGGGCCTCTTTCATGCCCTGCCGTTTTTCTTCCTCGGACAGGAGGAAATCGTCGTAGATGACCGGCCGGTCGATCTTTATCAGAGCGGCGGCGCCATCCTCTGATACAAGGCGAAAGATCGCGCCCAGATTGCGATCGATAATGCTGTTTTGCCGGCTGAGGGTATAGAACCGGAACTCGATGGAGGGAACCTCCAGAATCATGCCATAATAATCGCCGCCGTACTCGATAAATTCCCCGTCAATACCGGTAAAAGACGTGATATCCGGCACTGTCGGCGGGCCGCTGCTTTTCTTGGGCCGGGCCTTGCCGCTGAGCGCCGATTTCCTGGCTTTCGGGACAGCTTGGGCGGCGGCCTTTTTCTCCTTGCCGCCCTTGGCTTTCCCCTTGCCGCCCTTGGCCCCGGCCTTCGCCTTGCCGCCGTCCCCGGCCTGACCCTCAGCGCCTGATTCCCCGTCCGCCGGGTCGGCGTCCGCCGTCAAGTCCCCGTCCGCCGTCAGCTCCGCCGGGGCCGGGTCGGCGTCCGCCGCCAGCCCCGGGCTCGCCGACCCCTGGGCCGGGGCGGTTAGCGCCGGCGCCGTTCTGGCGGCGCCAAAACGGCCGTCCTTAGCCGGGCGGGCCGGGCCACCGGGGGCCGCCCCCGCCTCGCCGCCCGCCGCCGCCAGGCCCAACGCCGGCGCCGCTCCCCGGGCGAAGGACTTATAACGGGAAAGGTTGGTCAGCAAATAATACAAGAACATGTACGCCTTTTCCCCATTGTCCTCAAAAGGCAGGATCAGGCCAATGAACAGCACCGTCACCCCGCCCATGAGCATCATTTTGAAGGGCAGATTTGAGATAAACAGCGCCATGTCGATGGCGACCCCCACCAGGCCGAACAGGATATCCATCAACTCGATCCCTTTAAAAAACTCAATACGTACCTTGGTGTTTTTTGGTATAATACGCATTTCCATCACCCTCTGCCCTAAAATTCAGCCGCTAAATTCAGCCGCTTTCAGAAAAATTCCGCCCCGGGGGCCCCGCTGACCCCTGTCCCGGCTTGGCCGCCCGCCGGGCCGCTACCCGCCAAACCGCTGCTGGTCCCGGTGGTCGCCTTTGCCGCCGCCTTTCCCTTTCCCGTCCTTTGAGTCGTCATCGTCGTCGTCGCTCCCTACGGCCCATTTAACGCCCCGCTTGATACCCCTGCCGACGGCCAGGACGCCTCTGCCCGCCACCCCGCCGGCGTACGAGGCGGCGCCGATGGCCCCCATGGCCGCCGCCTGCCCGGTTTGCGTCTCGCTCTGCCCGGCCTGGAAATTGAGCAGCGTCGTCAGCATTGAGCTGGACTTGTATATGGTCCAGGCGCCGCCCAGCACAAACAGCATCTTGATCACATAATCCATTTTGCTGGCGGTGGCGAAAAAGGTGAACCCGTTATCCATGATATCCGGCAATATCATCAAATAAAGGCGCATACCTATGGCCGCCCCAAAGCCGCTGAACAATTTAGCTATGAACAAATCCCGCCATTTGCCAAACCGCTCCCCATCGTCCAGGGGCATAGTGGCCACGAAAAACGGCGACACAATATATAGCATCAAAACCTCAAAGATCCGCTGCACAAAGATGACGATACACATAACCATAATTATCAGGGCGAAGATGGCGGCGGCAAAACCCGTGATAAAATCAATCTTTTCCAGATCGAAGTTTGTCTCGACTACCTCCTGATCGGTAAATTTCTTGGCGCCGTTCCAATAGGGCGCCCGCAGCGAGTCTGTAAAGGAGGGGTTGGTATTGCCGTCATTCCCCGCGTCCAGGGTGGCGACCAAAAAGATCGTGCGCCCCAGGGTCCCGCCGGTTTCCCCCAGCGCGGTACTGAATACCCGCAGAACGGTGCCGGACAATTGGATCATAAAGAGCGCCAGCAGCGGCACCATCAAAAAAGTAACGGCGGCCTTGAAGAACGACCTCATCACTTGGCCGATGGGCCGTTTATTCTCCATATCAAAGTCCAGGGCGGAGCGAACGACCCCGTAAATGGCCGCCAAAAACGCCAGAATCACGGCGGCGATAGAAATTCTGAGGAAGATATTGCCCACCGCCGACTGGGTAAACAGCACCTCCAGCAAGGACTTGTCGGTCACCGTACCGGCGGCGGAAGAATAAGTCACCGGCTGCAGCCCGATCAAAACGTCAAAGCCCGCCTGCACGGTATCGACCAAACCTAAAATGGTCGCCAGTATACTGTACAAAACGCCCGAGAAAATCCCGATAAATATATCCCAAATAAAGGGAAATGCCGTCTCAAAGGCGAATTTGACGATCGGCGCCAGAACCTCATTGAAGATAACCTCAAAGAGACTGCCCAGCAGACCGGCGAGAAAGTTGAAGACCGGGCTGAGGATTTTATCCAAAACCCAGTTGAAAATGGAGGAAAATATATTCAGCGTAATCAACGTATTCAGCGTAATCAACAATGGAACGTCCTCCTTATACCCCTCGCCTGATACCCCGCGCCCCGGGCCAGCCTACCGACCGCCGTAGGCTTGCCGGCGGTGACCCATCTCCCGATCGCCGCCGCCGCCTCCCCCGCCGCCACCGCCGCCACCGCCGCCGCTGAATTTTCTCAGTACCCCGCTGCCGACCAGGGCCCCAACCCCGATAGATTCCTGAGCGGCATAAGCCGCCTCTGGATTCAGCAGGTGCAGGAGGGTGGTCTGAGATTTAAAAGCCGACCAGGCGCCGCCAATAATGATCACCAGCTTCAGCGCCCCGTCGATCTGCGGGTCCGGGGACAACCGCAAATTGGCGCCGAAAATCAAGGGCACAAACAACAAAAACAGCTTCATGGTGATCACTGTGCCAAAGCCGGAAAATACCTTGGCGATAAACAGATCCCGCCATTTGCCGAAGGAGGCGCCATCGTCCAAAGGGATGGTGGACACGAAAAGAGGCGACACCAAATACAAAAGCAGCAGATCAAAAAGCCGCCGGAGGAATAAAAACAAAGCGCCGATCATAATCAGAGCCAGCACGATAGCGCTGCAGGTGCTGGTAATGTAATCATACTTGGTCAGGTTAAAATCCGTGATCACCTGGTCATAATTGCTGTACTTTTTGTTGTGGTTGAAATAATTCATTCGCAATTGATCCGTATAAGAAACGTCGGCGCCGCTGTTGTAGGTCTCGTTTCTGGCCGCTCGCATACTGCCGGACAAAAACACCAGCGTTCCAAGCATCGGCTCGTTGGAGGGCAAAACCGCCGTGCCGGACACTATCGGCTGTATCCTGACGGCCTGATCAACCTGCAGAACCATGACTGTGGAAAGCCGCAGCATAAATATCATCATAAAGGGCACCAGCATAAAGGACAGGGCCGCCCGCAGGGCCCGCCGCAGAATCTCGCCTACCGGGTGCTTGTTGTCCAGCGCCATATCGCTCATCGACTTGACCACGCTATAGATGGTAAACAACGCGGCCAACCCCGCGGCGAAAAAGGTGATCAGGGCAAAAGCCCGGGAAACCGGCTCGAAGCCGAAAAAAACATCCTGCAAATAAGTGGGGGTACTATTATAGTTGACCCCCTGCACGCCGGAGAAGATATCAAAAAGCCGGCCCAGGAAATCCAGCATCTCCAGAAAAACACACAGTACCCGAAAATATATTTTGGACAGAATCGGATCTAAAAGGGCCATGAGCAGATTGAACAGAGCCTCGAATACCGTTCGCAGCAAGGGCGTCAGAATGCTTCTGAAAATGGTGGTTATAGCGTTCTTCAAAATGTCTAAAAAGCCCAGGGTCGCCCAGTGCATACCACATGCCCCCTTTCTCCGTCAATAGGCGGATTACCGCACCCGCAGATCCCGCCGGCCCCGAATCAGGATCAACGCGACCAAGGCCGCCAGCAGAGCCACCATACCCAGAATCACCAGCCAGGCGGCGCCATTCATCCTGTATAGCATCTCGAACTCGCCCACAGTATAATTGCCCGCCTGATCATAAACCACCGCGTAATAACGGCCCGGCTCCGTGATCGTGATATTGTTCTCGGAGCTGGGGTAGCGAACAGCCTCCCCGTCCTTGAACAGGCGTACCAGATCAGTGTCCGTCGCCGGGTAGGTCAGGATCACCGCCGCCCCTGTGGAGAGGCCGCCTCGGACGCCAGTCAGCTGAAATACCGGCGGGGCGGTATCCCGCCGAAACTTTAGCTCCCACTCCTTGGCGCCCTCCTGCTCCGGGGTCAGAGAGAGGGTGTATAGCCCGTCCTTCCCCAGTACAGCGGTATTGCCCCGGTGAGGCGCCGGCTCGCCGTCCAGTAAAACCCCTACCAGCCGATAGCCCGGGGGGGCGTTGTAAATGTCCAGACTCGCCGTGGGCCTGGTGATGAGCCGAAAATTAAAGGCCGGTGTCCGGCTGCCGGCCCCGGAAATCAGGCTGCTCAGATCGCTACTGCCGAAGGTCAGGCGGTAGGCGCCGTCCTCCTTGATGGTCCCGCCGGGGATATAGGGATAAGGCTGGTCGTCTTTGGTGATGACGATCTCCCCAAACTGACCGGGGAAATTGAGGGACACCGGAAAATCCACCACCGAGCCGTTGGGGATATTGCTGTAAAAAGCCCGCCCGGAAACCAGCGTCTCCAAAAACAGGCCGTTGGCGCTGTCATAAGTCTCATTCAGCCCCGTATATACCCCATTGCCAACCAGCGCCTCCGTCCCGCCGCCCAGCGAGACGCTCCCCCCCGCGTCCCCATACAGATAGCTGTCGAACAAATCGTTGATCTCCGAGTCGGTCATCATAGGCTCATCTACGTAAATGTCGCCGGCGTCGGCCGGCACAGAGCCGGCAGCGCCCTGCGCCGCTATGCGAAAGCGAAACAGCCCGGTGACGACGCCGCCCTCCTCCGGGAAGGAAAGCTGGAGGACATAGGCGCCCGGCTCCGAGATGGAAGCCCGGTTGGTAAAGGGAATGGGCGAGCCGTCCCGCTCCAGGCTGGTATCAATGCCGGCGGGCAACTCGATATACACCGAGTAGTTGGTCAGGCCGCCGTTCTCGATGTCCGTATAAAAGAATTTATTGGCGAAGCTTTGCTCAAACAGTCCCTGATCCGCGTGATAGGTGCCGGTAATCTCCACCGTACGGTTCTGGGGCCCCGCCGGCTCCGCGGCGGCAGGTGGTGTGACGGCCGCCGGCGGGACAGTCGTCCCCACCTGGGCGGGGGGAAGCAGAGCCGGCGGGCTCGCGTCAACCG
>JAISDE010000076.1 GCA_031265035.1 Peptococcaceae bacterium
TCAAAAGCGGCTATATCCTCCCGGGATAGCCGCCCGCCGACTAGCCTGGTCAAAAAATACCGGTACAGGCAGTCCTCATCCTGCCGCTCCGCCCCGCCGTCCCCCACCAAAACCGTCAGCAACTCAAACAGCCGACCCAACTCCCGCAAGGCCTCCCGGCTCCCCCCGCCAACGATCAGGTACTTGGGCTGATCCTTGCGCCGGACAGGGACTTGGTATGACAGGACATAAAACTCCCCCAACCGGGCGATCTCCTTGCCGGCATTCTCGGGAAAATAGGCGGAGTCCCGCGAAAGCTGCATGAGCTTGTCCGCCCCGTCCAGGCCGTTGTCCTCCGTGATCTCCCCATCCTTGGCCGCCAGCAGCATAGGCAGGGCAAACAGCCGGCTCAGGCAACTCATCAACCGCCGGGGTCCCAATTTGCCGGCCTCAACGATGGGGCCGATGGCCTCCGGCTCAATCCGCGCGGGCAACGGCGCCTCCTCCAGGCCATAACGCAGCTGATAAAAAGGCGCGATAACATCAGTCCACACCAGCTTGTAAGGGATTTTCAGAATCGGAAAATCCCATTGATCCGCCAGCGCCGCCACCTCCTTGGGGATACCGTCCACAAAACGCCCCATTTTGATACCAAACCCGCTGGCGCCGACGTTGATCAGATCACTGACATATTCTTTCAGCAACTGGCTGTTATTTTCAAAAAGATAGGCGGAAGAAAGGATCAACTCGTTGCCCTTGAGCCATTTAGGCCCATCCGGGGCATCCAACACCGTGACCGTGCGCACTTCTCTGTCCAGCCCGTTACGGCCGGCCATCACCGCGAGATCTTCCAAGCCGGGCGCGGCCATAATATTATTTATCGTGATCATATACAGACCCTCCATCACGCTCTTACCCTACCGCGGGATTGAAAATAAAAAACCGACGCCTTACTCATACTATACCACGTAAGCGCCGGATATACAATGATTCGCTAGATATTTTGAAAAAATTTGTCAATAATGATTCATAAACCTGAAAAGAATTTGTCAATAATAATTCGTGATAATAACACGCTTTGCCGATAATAACACGCTTAAATGTCGCGGGTTTGAACAATATAGCTATTTAAGATATTTATCCTTTGGCGCCGCAGTCGCCGCAATAGCCGTACAGCTCCAGGTTGTGGCCGGTCACCTGAAAACCGTCGTCCGCCAGCTTGGGCACAAACTTTTCCATGGGGCAATTGTCCATGGGGATGATCTTGCGGCAGCGCACGCACACCGCGTAATGCTTATGCTGAAAACGGTTGATCTCATACAGGGCCATGTCGCTGTTCAGCACCGCCACCTTCGTCACCACCCCTTTTCTGACAAAAAACTCCAATACCCGGTAAACGGTGGACAGCCACACCGCCGCGCCGGCCTTTTCCGTTTGGGCGCAAATCGCCGCCGCGCTGATCGGGTTCCCGGACCCCTCCAGCGCTGTCAAAACGGCTTGCCGCTGTTTGGTTTTTTTGATGCCGTCAGGCCAATCCCTCTCCGCCGCCGCCAAAACGGCTCACCTCCCTATCTTTCCCTCGCCCGGTATTTCGTAACGCCTTCATAGCGCCTTCGTAACGCCTTCGTGACGCCTTTTCGCAACACCTTCGTAACGCCTTCGCGGCGCCTTCATAACGCCTTCATAGCGCCTAAAGCTTTACATTTTGCCTGTTCTTTTTCCCGCCCGGCGCGCCAGGGACGCCCAGGGCAGTCTCTTGACCAGCAGGAGCAGCGCCAGGCAAAAGACGCCGGTCAGCACAATCGCCCCGCCGGGCTTCAGCCCCAGGTAATAAGCGGCGAACAACCCCGCCACAGTAAAAGCGATCGCGAAGCCGACAGAGCAAATCACCGTCCGCTTGTAGCTTTTCCCCACCTGCATCCCGCAGGCCACCGGCACGACCATCATGGAAGATACAATCAAAGCGCCCACGGTCCTGGCGGCCACCGACACGGTCACGGCGGTCAGGATGGTAAAGATAAAGCTGACCGCTCCGGTGGGAACCCCCGCCAGCCGCGCCGCCCGCTCGTCCAGGGCGATAAAAAACAGCTCTTTGTACAAAAGGAGAAAGACCAGCAGCGCCGCCAAGCTGACGCCGACCACCAAAATCAACTCAAAATCGCTGATGGCGACGATGCTGCCAAAGAGGAAGCTGTTGAAATTGGCGGCGCTTTTGACAAAACCCGACAACACGCCAGCCAGCCCCACCCCCGCCGACATAATGATGGCGATGGAGATCTCGGCGTATTGGGGGATCTTGCGGCGGATCACCTCCACCCCCAGCGCGGCGGCGACACAAGCCGCCCCCGCGCCCAAAACCGGGTTGACGCCCATGATCAGCCCGGCGGCGACACCCGCCAGCGACGAGTGGGAAAGCGCGTCGCCGATCAGGGAAAGGCGTTTTAATACCACAATAACGCCCACACAGGGGATGATCACGGCCAGCAAAATACCCGCCACGAAAGCCCGGCGCATAAAATCATAAGCTAAAATCGTCATGGCCGCCCCTCGGCGAAAACGCCGCCCTCCAGGCGCAGGATCCTTGACACGTAGGCCGACGCCCGCTCAATATCGTGAGTGACCATCATGATGGTCAGCCCGGTTTCCCGATTCAGCCGGGCCAGGAGGGAAAATAACGCCTGGACGGTGGCCGCGTCCACACCGGTGGTCGGCTCGTCCAGCAAAAGCAGCGCCGGCTCGCCGACGATCACCCTGGCCAGCATCACCCGCTGCCGCTGGCCGCCGGAGAGGCTGCCGATCAGCCGGCTGGCGTAAGCCTCCATCCCCACCTGGCCCAGAGCCCGCCGGGCCTTTTCCTTGTGCGCCTTTTTGGCGAAGCGAAAAAGGCCGATTTGGGCGTAAAGACTCGCCGTCACGATTTCCTCCGCCGTGGCGGGAAAATCGCCGCCGGCCGTCGGCCCGTTTTGCGCCAAATAGCCGATTTTCGGCCAGTCCCGGAAATACCTGGCCTCCTGCCCGAACAAATAGATCCCGCCCCCCGCCGGGGTCAGCTCCCCCAAAATCAGGCGCAAAAACGTGCTTTTTCCCGCCCCGTTGCCGCCGATCACAGCCGCGAAATCCCCCTTGGGGACAGCGAGGCTGACGCCTGATAATACAGGCTCATCGCCGTACTGAAAGCGCAAATTATCGATCCTGATCGCGTCGGGCATCAAACGAAACGCTCCTTGCTAATCTCAACTCATCAACTCAGCAACCCAGCTCAGCAATCTATCGGCTCAACCCATCAGCGAGACTCATCAACTCAGCTAAACTCAGCTTTTCAGCTCAGCGCCGCCGTCAGGGCGGCCAGGTTTTGGCGCATCAGGGAAAAATAGTCCTCACCCGCCGCCTGCTCCTCGTCGCTGAGGCCCTCAATCGGATTCAGCACAGCGGTGGCCGCTCCGGTAGCCGCGGCGATGGTTTCCGCCACCTTGGGGCTGACCAGTTCCTCAAAGAAAATCACCTTGATCTGCCGTTCCCGGGCGAAATCGATGATTTCCGCCATTCTGGCCGGGTCAGGCTCGGAGTCGGGGGACAGGCCCTCAATGGGCACCTGATTCAGGCCGTAAGCGGCGCACAGATAACCGAAAGCCTCATGGGCGACAATAATATCCTTATTGGGCAAAGGCGCCAAGGTATCCCGAAAGGTTTTGTCCAACTCATCCAGCTCGGCCGCGTAGCGCTCGTAATTGGCCTCGTAGACCGCCTGATTGGCCGGATCCGCCTGGGTGAAAGCGTTCCGGATATTCTCCATTACTATTTTGGCCCGGGCCGGGTCGAGCCAGACATGAGGATCATAGCCTTCCTCCTCCTCATCCTCGTCCTCAGCCTCATCTTCATCATCATGGTCATGATGCCCGGCCAGCAAGGGCACGCCCTCTGACGCCTCCGCGATCACCAGTTCCCGATTTTCCAGGGCCGCCAGCACATCCTCCGCCCAATGCTCCATACCGGCCCCATTGTAGACAAAGACGGCGGCGTTTTCCAAGCCGACAATATCGGCGGCGGCAGGCTCCCAATCGTGGGGCTCGGTCCCCGCCGGCACCATATTGACCACAGCGACCTTATCCCCGCCGATTTTGACGGCAAAATCATACATCGGATAAAAGCTGGCCCGGACGGACAACGTCTCGCCCTGAGTCGGCGTCTGGGCGGGCGCGGTGGCGGGCGTCTCGGCGGGTTCCGCCGCCGGGGCGGCACCAGGCTGAGCCGCGGCCGCGCTCGCCCCCGGCCCCGCCGGGGCGGCCTGCCCGCCGCCGCAGGCGGCCAGCCCAAACAAGATGATCCATCCTAAAAAGAGTATACGACAAATTTTCCTCATGTTCAACACCCTCCTGATTGTTTGACAACTGCGCGCTGCCATCGATTCTAAATGCGTATGGTTCGCATTCGCAAAAATTATATCCCACTAATTTCTCTTTGTCAAACCTATTTTGTCCTGGGTATAGTCAAAAATCGTCATTTATGATATGCTTTGGGCCAGAAAGGGATTTCTTCCCGCTTGAAAAGAGGAAAATCATGGAGCGCCTGCGTTGCGTCGCGGAGCGGATCACTTACGCCAATGAGACAAATGGCTATACGGTGCTAAAAGCTCGGGTCAAAAACGTCCCCGACCTGGTGACCGTGATCGGCAGCCTGGCGACGGTCTGCCCCGGCGCCGTCCTGTCGCTCACCGGCGAATGGAAGGTGGACAAAAAATACGGCCGGCAGTTCGCCGCCGTCACCTGGGAAGAAACCATGCCCGCCACCGCCCTGGGGATCCAGCGTTATCTGGGCAGCGGCCTGATCAAAGGCGTAGGGCCCAAGTTCGCGGAGCGTATCGTGGCGAAATTTGGGGCCGAAACCCTGGAGATCCTTGAGACTCAGCCGGATCGCCTGCTGACGGTAGCGGGCATCGGCGCCCGGCGGGTGGCCACCATCAAAAAAGCCTGGCAGGAGCAGAAGGAAATCAAAAATATCATGCTTTTCCTGCAAGAGCATCAGGTCAGCGCCGCCCACGCCGTCAGGATCTTCAAAACCTACGGCGGCGACAGCGTCGCCGTGGTGAGGGAAAACCCTTATAGGCTGGCCGACGATGTCTGGGGCATCGGTTTCCGGACAGCCGATACCATAGCCAGGAAAATGGGCTTTGATCCCGAGAGCGCCTATCGCTGCCGCAGCGGGCTTTTTTATACCCTCAACCAACTGGCGAACGACGGCCACTGCTTCGCGCCGCGCGGCCGGCTGCTGCGAGCGGGGGCTGAACTGCTGGAGGTGCCCGAGCCCAAGCTGGACGCCGCCCTGACCCTTTTGCTGGCGGCGGGCGAGTTGATCGAGGAAGCGCCGGACAGGATCTATCTACCCTCTCTGTGGGCCAGCGAGCGAGGCGTCTGCCAAAGGCTGCGGGCGATCAGCGCCGGGCCGGCGGCTCTGAGCGGCGCCGATATTGAGTCCGGCATCAAAAAGGCGGCTGAGGCCGGCGTCGCTTACGACGATATTCAAAAAGACGCCATCCGGCAGGCGCTCACCGCCAAGGTATCAGTGCTGACCGGCGGGCCAGGCACCGGCAAAACCACCACCACAGGCGGCATCATCGCGGTGTTTCGCGGCCAGGGACGGCAGGTATTGCTGGCGGCGCCCACCGGTCGGGCGGCGAAACGCCTCAGCGAGGCGACGGGTCTGGAGGCGAAGACCATCCATCGCCTGCTGGAGTACCAGCCCCCGGCGGGCTACAAAAAAAACGCCGACTACCCGCTGGAAGGCGACGCTCTGATCGTGGACGAGGCCAGCATGATCGATATAGTGCTGTTGTACAACCTGCTCAAGGCCGTACCGGATACCATGTCCGTCATTTTTGTGGGCGATGCCGACCAGCTTCCCTCCGTCGGCCCCGGCAGCGCCCTGCTGGACATCATCAGCTCAGGAGTGGTGCCGGTAACCCGCCTGACCCAGATCTACCGCCAGGCCCAAAGCTCCCGGATTATCATCAACGCTCACCGGATCAACCGGGGTGAAATGCCCGACCTGAACGGCGGGCGCAACTCAGATTTCTTTTTTCTGGCAGAAGACGACCCGGCCAATATCCCGGCTATTATCCGGGAGCTATGCGTCAAACGCCTGCCGGCCTATTATCAGGTGGATCCCATCCAGGGCATCCAGGTGCTAAGCCCTATGCAAAGGGGCGATACCGGCGCCGCCAACCTCAACGCGCTGTTGCAGGAGGCCCTGAATCCCGCCGGGGAATGCCTGCGCCGGGGCGGGATGGCTTACCGCCTGCGGGACAAGGTGATGCAGATCAAAAACAATTATGATAAAGAGGTGTTCAACGGCGATATCGGCGTAATCAGCGGCGTCGACGCCGAGGAGCGGGAGTTGCGGGTGACTTTCGACAGCCGGGCGGTGAGTTATGATGTCAGTGAGCTGGACGAGCTGACTCTGGCCTACGCCACCACGATCCATAAGGCCCAGGGCAGCGAGTACCCCATCGTGGTCATGCCCTTTACCATGCAGCATTATGTGATGCTGCAGCGCAATTTGCTGTATACCGGCGTTACCAGGGCCAAAAAGGCGCTGGTGCTGGTGGGGACAAAAAAGGCCCTGGGCTTCGCCATCCGCAATCACGCCGTCCTCAAACGGGATACGGGCCTGGCGGAACGCCTGACGGCCCTTTTCGCTGATACTTTGTGACAACAGCATACTTTGTGACAACAGCATACTTTGTGAGTAAAAGGATGAATGAGAATGCCAGAAAACATTTCGATTGCCGAAATTGAGATCAATGGTTTTAAGTCGATCAAACGACTGCCGGCGCTCTCGCTGAACCGATTGAATCTGTTGATCGGCGCCAACGGAAGCGGCAAGACGAGTTTCGTCTCTTTCTTTAAGATGGTACAATTTTATCTGGGCAGTTTGAACGGGTTGAGCGAATACGTTGGGCAAAACGGCGGCGCCGAGTTTTTGCTGCATTTTGGGTCAAGACATACCGACACTATATCCGCTAAGTTTAAGATAAAAACTGGGGCGGGCATCAATGAATATCAGGTGGAACTCGGAACTTCCATCGGGGACACTCTGTATTTTAAGGATGAAAAAGTATGTTTCTCAGCCAATAGACTCAAGGAAAAGAACAAGCCGCTTCCATTAGGGGGCGGCGGAAAAGAATCCAGGCTTCATCAGATCAGGGAGGATGACGCCGAGTATAATACGGCGCACAAAACAATACGCTCAATCAAGCGCCTGATGGGGGAGCCGCGGTTTTATCAGTTCCATAATACGTCCAAGGACGCTTACATTCGTAAATCCAGTCAGGTGGAGGATAACCGCTATCTCAGAAGCGACGGCGGCAATCTGTCTTCTTTTTTGTATATGCTAAAGGAGGATTACCCGGATTCGTATAAAACGATTTTGGAGATCACAGGGCGGATCGCGCCCTATATTGAAAGTATCCGTTTGGAAAACGAGTACAATCCGCGCTATGTAAAGTTAAACTGGACGGAAGCCGGTTATGGGGATTACAGTTTTGATGTCGGGCAAATGTCGGATGGAACCCTGCGGGCCATGGCACTTATCACTTTGCTGGTACAGCCGAATCCCCCGCGGATTATCTGTATTGACGAACCTGAGCTCGGCCTTCATCCGGAGGCCATAGCAATCCTGGGAGATCTGTTGAAATGCGCCTCGGAAAAATCTCAGATCATCGTTTCCACTCAGTCGCCAGCGTTGGTAGATCTGTTTGAGCCTGAAGATATTATCGTGGTCAACAGGGTACAGGGAGAAAGCCGGTTTGAGCGCCTTGACCCCCAAAAGTACAGCGCGTGGCTGGAGGAATACTCGCTTTCTCAGATGTGGAACGCGAACGTGTTTGGGGGAAGGCCGTAATGATACACCGATTAGTGGTTATATGCGAGGGTCAGACGGAGACCCGTTTCGTTAGCTCCTTATTATGCGTCGACACCGCTTTGGCAGAGCGTTTTCAGATCATTATCCCCGTTACGCTACCTACGGGAACCAATCCTCAGGGCGGGGCTGGAAAAGGGGGTTGGCTTCGTTATGGCGGGTACGCGCATGCGTTGAAAGAGATTAACAAATATATTTCGCTTCATATGGGCGCGGTATTCACAACATTTTTTGATCTATATGGATTTCCTTCGGATATTTCTTGCTCCCCGCGGGCAAAAACTGTTACGGACGCTGTCGCGCGGGCAAAGATCTACGAAGATCAGATGACTCGGGACATTCACCAATCAAATAAAGACGTCCGGTTTTTACCCCATATTCAGCCCTGTGAGTTTGAGGCGTTGCTTTTTGCCGCCCCGAATATCGCGGCCAAGATGCTCGCGGCGGACAAAACGGACAAAAAAGAAATCTCAAAAATTCAGGTTCAGTTGGAAAACATACGAAATCAGTTTTCCACCCCGGAACATATCAACCTAGAGCAACCGCCTTCCAAGCGGCTGGAAAAGATCGTGCCCGGCTATAAGAAAAACAAAGTTGGGCGGGCTGGATTCAGTTGGATGATTCCTAAGGAAATTGGTATCAGTGAGCTTCGAAAGCAGTGCCCCCATTTCAATGAGTGGATCGCCGCGCTCGAAGACTATCCTAATACCTGAGCCTTATTGTTTATTTTACCTATGTTTCGATGCGAACAGTTTTAATCTGCTCGTCAAACTGCTTTTCAAGATAGTTCATAAGGTCTCAACATGTTCACGGCTGATGGTTATCAGCCTAAATCCGTTTTCCTCAGCAACCTTGAAAAAATTCGCCGCGCCACCGTTAAAGTGGAGTTTTTCAAGGCCGATTTTTATAGCCAATTCCCAAGCCGTGGCAATGCTCACATATTTTTCATTACCAGGATCAATAATCACGCGTAACGCCGTGTCGGATAACCTCGCGGCATCGCCAAAAAACCATAGAGCAGTATGTGTGTCTAAAAGAACCCTCATCACATGTACTCCTTAAAATCATCAAGCGGAGCGTCAAAATCGTCAGACATACAGATTTGACCTTTCATGCAATCCGGGCGGGGAATTTTTAGGTTTAAACCATTCCGCGCCTCGTCCATCTCCGTCCGCAGCCATTCTTTGGCGACTCCCATTTCACCGGTGTTCGCTATTTCAATAACCATAGGCCGCGCTTTTAGCCTGAACGGTATCTCCTTCCCGCTGCTTACCGCTTTCGCGAATACGGTAAATGCCATAGTCATGGTCAGGCCCATCTCGCCGCACACAGTCTCGAAATCGCGTTTCAATGCTTCATCCATGCGGATACTCACATTTATCTGAGACATAGAAGAACCTCCTTGTCAACATGCCTAATGAGCCTATTATACCGCCGGCGCCGGCGCCGTTCAAGGCCGGGGAAAGATTTTATGTGTTTAACTTGTCCCTAACTTGTCCCCACTTGAGACAAAGCGGACAGTCGGTAATTTATTGAATGAGGTATTCGTGCGGCGATAGCCCCGGCCGGCCGGCCAAATAGGCCATCAGCTCATCCTCCGCCGCCGCCAGGGCGCGGCAGTGAAACAGCCGGTCTTTGAGGCCGGCTGTTTTGGGCAGGCCCTTCAGGTACCAGGCCAAGTGCTTGCGCATTTCCGGCAAGCCCTTGGCCTCGCCTTTCAGCGCCACCAGGCGACGGCAATGGGTCAACGCCATCTCGATCCGTTCCGCCGGCTCAGGCGGCGGCCCCGGCTCCCGGCCGGTGAGCAGCCTGGCCGCCCTGCCGGGCAGCCAGGGATCGCCCAGCGCGCCCCGTCCAATCATCACGCCGTCACAGCCGGCTACGGCCAGCAGGGCGGCGGCATCCGCCGGGGAGCGAATGTCGCCGTTGCCGATCACCGGCACGTCCACCGCCGCCTTGATTTCCCCGATCCGCCGCCAGTCCGCCCGCCCGCTGTAATATTGATCCCTGGTGCGGCCGTGCGCGGCGATCAGGGCGGCGCCCGCCGCCGCCAGCCGTCGGGCCAGCTCCGGCCCGACGATACGCTCCTGATCCGGGCCCAGGCGGATCTTCACCGACACCGGGATCTTTACCGCCGCCGCCATCGCCGCCACAATGCCGGCGGCCAACTCCGGCCGCTCCAGCAAGGCTGAGCCCTCCTGATTCCTGACCACCTTGGGCACCGGACAACCCATATTGATATCCACCATGGCCGCCCCCGCCTGGGCCGCCGCCTGGGCCGCCGCCGCCATGATCGCCGGGTCGGAGCCAAAAAGCTGTACCGCCACCGGCGGCGTCTCGCCACTGATGTCCAGCAAAGCCTCCGTTTTGCTGTTATGGTAGGACAGAGCCTTAGCGCTGATCATTTCCGTATAGACCAGCCCGTCCTCCAGGCCCTGCTCCCTGACCAGCCGCCGAAAGATTTTGTCGGTAACGCCGGCCATCGGCGCCAGGACTACCGGATGTGTCTTTAAATACTCGTTAAGCTTCATCAAGTCGCGACAATTTTTCCTTTCCACTACTAAAACCCCAGCCCGATCCCTACCGCCGCCGCGATCGCTATATAGGCCAGCGGATGCCATTTCAGCTTGAAGGTCATCACCGTCAGGGCGGTGAACATCACCAGGGAAGGCCAGCGAAATAATGAGCCAACCGCGCCGGTGAGCCGGAAAGCGGGCAGATCCAACAGGGCGATACTCATGATTTGGGCGCCGGCCGCGGCGATCAGCCCGCAGGCCGCCGGCCTGATGCCGTAAAATACGGCGTCCACATAGGGGTTGGCCTTAAACCTTACCAAAAACACCGCCACCGTGACGCCGATCAGCAGCGACGGCGCCACATAAGCGACGGTAGCCAGCGCGCCGCCGCCAACACCGCCGACGGTATAGCCCACATAGGTCGCCATATTGATGCCGATAGCGCCCGGCGTGGATTCGGAAACCGCTATAATATCCACCAGTGTCTGCTCGGTATACCAGCCGTATTTATCCACCAGCGCGTATAAAAAAGGCAGAGCGGCCAGCCCGCCGCCAAAAGCGAAGACGCTGATTTGGGCGAATTCATAGCATAATAGCGCGTAAATCATCATTTTGGCCCGGCGCCCTGGCCTTTCAGCCGGTGAGCCGGCGGTTCCGGCGGTTCCGGCGGCTCCGACGGCTCCGGCGACTCCGGCGACTCCGGCGCCCCCCGCCGCCCTCGCAGCGCCAAGCCAAACAGGCCGGCCAAAATCACCAGGGGGACAGGCGAGACCTTCAGCCAAAAGGCGGCCCCCAACGCCCCCAGCCCCAGCAAGAGGGCCGGCAAATCCTTGATCCCCTGCCGGGCGATTTTCCAAACGGCGTTGACGATCAGCGCGCACACCGCCACCCGAATGCCGGCGAAGGCGCTTTGTACCGCCGGCAAGTCGGCGAAATTCTGAATCAGCGCCGCGATAGCCAGTATAACGATCAGGGAGGGGCTTACCAAGCCCGCCGCCGCCGCCGCCGCGCCCCTTTTCTTGCCTACCTGATAACCGATCAAAACCGCTGTGTTCACGGCGATCATCCCCGGCAGACATTGGCCGACGGCGTAATAATCCACTATGTCCTCCGTCGTCGCCCAGCGCTTTTTCTCCACTACCTCTTTTTGAATCAGGGGTAGCATGGCGTAGCCGCCGCCGAAGGTCAGGCTGCCGACGCGAAAAAAGGTCAGGAAAAGATCCGGGTAAATACTCATAGGCAATCATCCTCCAGTTGCCGCCGCTAATGAGGCTATTATACCGCCGGCCCGGGCGCCGTTCAAGGCCGGAGAAAGATTTTACAGGGTAATTTAAGCGTAACTTAGGCGTCCGGTAATTAATTTTGCTGTCAAGCCGAAAAATTGCTTACCGGTTACGTGATGTTCACACCCAGCACACATTTTTCCATTAGACTGAGGTCGCGACAGGAAATAAGTGTTTCCGGCAATCCGCTATTTTACGCTATTTCAAAGATACAGGAGGAATCATCGTGGCCGGTAAAAGGAAAAAATGGAAGCTCGCGGTAGCCCTGGTCATACTGATCGCCGCGGCGGCGGCCGGTTATCACTATCTGTACAAAGGCGGCGGCGCCACCGTCGCCGCTGGGGAAACAGTTCTCACCAGTATGGTGATCCGGGGCGATATCAGCTCCATCGTGACCGGCAGCGGCTCTGTGGCTACCGCCAGAGAGCAGTCGCTGTCCGCGCCCGGCGCCTCCACCTTATTGGAGATTCACGCGGAGGACGGGGATCTGGTCGCCAAGGGCGATGTCCTGTTTGTTTTGGACTGCCCCGAGGTCGTATCCTCCCAACAGTCTTTGTCGCAATACCAATATCAGCTGGAGGAATTTTACGCCGCCAGGGATGAGTTGAGCCGCATGGCGGACAAAGACTACCTGGTCACCTCCGTCAGCGCCAAGGTAGGGGAAAAGCTGACCAAGGGCGGCACCTTGATGACCCTGCTGGATATCAGCGACATGAAGCTACAGGTGCCTTATGACGCCGGATCAGAATGGGGCGCCGGGCAAAGGGCGCAGATCTCTTTGCTGGAGTATGGCAATACCGTGACCGGGACGCTGACCGGGGAACCGGTAGAGAGCAGCGCCAACGGCATGCGTTACCTGACCTTTGGTATCCAGCTGGACAACGGCCAGCGCCTCAACGGGGAAACTTACGGGCAGGCTTACAATCAGACGTTAAACAATCAAGCGGTAGTCATGCTGCTGCCCAATACGGAAACCAGCGTCCGCGTCCCGGCGGACGGATACCTGGACGAATTGGGCGTCCGGGAAGGGGAAATGGCGTCGACTGGCGCCTTGCTGTACAACATGAGTAGCACGACGCTGGAGTCCCAGATCTCCGAGGCCAACTCGGAAATGCAGGTGGCGATGGCCCAGCTCAAACAAAAGCAGACGACCCTGATCGCGGATTTCGACGGGATTTATTACGCCGCCGCCGACAGCTCCGGGCCGAAAAATACCTTCCTGCAAGTCGGGGACAGCCTGATCACCAACGACAGCCTGGGCAAGGTGGTGGACGCCGGCCGGATGCAGATCGTGTTTAATGTGGACGAGCTGGATATCGCCAAGGTGTCGATTGGCCAAACGGTTAATGTCACGGCGGACGCTATGCCGGATCAGGTGTATACCGGCCGGGTGGCCCGCATCGCCCAGGAAGGCAGCAATTCCGGCAATGTGGCGTACTATTGGGTCGTGATCGAGGTGACCGAGTGGGCGGGTCTGAAGGTGGGCATGACCACCAGCCTGGAAATTGTGGTGGAGGAATCTCAGGATACGCTGCTGGTGCCTATCAGCGCGGTGCATACGATCCGGGGCCTCCAGTACGTGATCCTGGCGGCGGAGCAAAGCGACGGGGGAGCGGTAGCGGGCGCGGCGGCGCGCGACGCCGCCGGGTCTGGCGCCCGTACGCGTCCAGGCCCCGGCACGGGCGCTGGCCCTGGCACGGGCGCTGGCCCCGGCACGGGCGCTGGCGCAGACGCTGACGCTGGCCCCGGCGCTGACGCTAGCCCCGGCGCTGACGCTAGCCCCGGCGCTGACGCTAGCCCCGGCGCTGACGCTGCCCCCAGCACTGGCGCGGGCGCTGGCTCCGGCCAACTCAATGTTCAGCTACCGGAGCGGGCCGTTATCGTGGTAACCGGCCTGGTCAATGACGACTTCGTGGAAATTCTCTCCGGCCTGACAGAAGGCCAGATGGTCGAATTGTCCGGCGTCGCGGCCGGCGGCGGCATGAACAACTTCTTCATGATGGGCGGCGGCCCGCCCGGCGGCTTAGGCGGCGGCGGCGGTATGACCATGACCGTGACCAGAGACGGCGGCGGCGGGGCTGTCGGCGCCGGGCCAGGCGGCGGGAGGTAGTCGCCATGCTGGAGATGAGCAACATCAGCAAAATATATCAGATGGGCGACGAATCCCTTTACGCCCTGCAAGACGTTTCCCTGCGGGTAGCGGAAGGGGAGTTTGTCGCCATCATCGGCCCTTCCGGCTCCGGCAAATCCACCCTGATGAACCTGATCGGCTGCCTGGACGTCCCCTCCACCGGCACCTATAAATTGGACGGCAAGGACGTTTCCGACCTCAGCGGCGACCAGCAAGCCGTTATCCGCAACGAGAAAATCGGCTTCATTTTTCAGAATTTCAATTTGCTGACCAAATTGACCGCCCTGGAAAATGTGGAGCTGCCGTTGCTATATCGCAACACCTCCTCAGACGAGCGGCGGCGGCGGGCGCTGGACGCCTTAAAGCAGGTTGGTCTTTCCGATCGGGCCGGACATAAGCCCATGGAGTTGTCCGGCGGTCAGCAGCAACGGGTCGCCATCGCCCGAGCGCTGGCCGGCGACCCGCCCATCCTGCTGGCCGACGAGCCCATCGGCAATCTGGACAGCACCTCCGGCAAAGAAGTGACAGATCTGATGCACAGCCTCCATCGGCAGGGCCATACCATTATCCTGATCACCCACAATCAGGAGCAAGCCAACGAGGCCAGCCGCAAAGTCAGCCTTTACGACGGCCGGATCATCTCCGATCAAAAAGTCTGCCATGAAAGCGACGCTGACACCCAAGCGGCGTCAGCCAGCGCCCCGGACGGGAAGCGGGTGAGCCAATGAACCTGCTGCAAGCGCTGAAGATGGGGCTTAGCGGCATCGCCGCCAACAAAATGCGCTCCGTCCTGACCATGCTAGGCATCATCATCGGGGTAGCGGCCGTGATTATCCTGGTCTCCCTGACTACCGGCGCCACCCAGTCCATTACCGACCGCATTTCCAGCATGGGCTCCAATCTGCTGATGGTCAACGTGTTTGGCCGGGGCAATATAGGCAGCCTGACGGAGGCGGAAATGAACGACTGGCGGGAGCGGGAGGACATCGCTTACCTGGCGCCCATCATCAACGGCAATCAGGAAGTCAAGGCCGGCACCGAGACCATCAGCGCCAATATCGTAGGCACGGTAGATGATTATCTGCTGATGAACAGCCTGACCCTGTCCGCCGGCCGCAGTCTGGCGGATATGGATATCCTGGGCCGCACCCATGTGGCGGTGATCGGATCGGAAATCGCGGACACCTTGTATGAGGGCGAGGATCCTCTGGACAAAATCCTCAAGGTTTCCGGCGTCAATTTCAAGGTGGTCGGCCTTCTGGAAAGCAGCGGTTCCAGCATGACCGGCTCCAACGACACCCGGGTACTCATCCCCTATACCACCGTACAGCGCCTCCTGCAAAACGCCCGCATCAGCCAGGTCACCATCGGCGTCGCCGAGGCGGAACAAGTACCGGCGGTCAAGTCTTATCTGGAGAGCGAATTGCTGTCCAAATACGGTAGCAGTGATTATTTCAATATCTTTGACCAAACGGAATTATTGTCCACCCTGGCGGAGACCACGGCGCTGATGGCGCTGTTGGTAGGCGGTATCGCCGGCATCTCGCTACTGGTAGGCGGCATCGGCATCATGAATATTATGCTGGTGTCGGTAACGGAAAGAACCAGAGAAATCGGCATTCGCAAAGCTATCGGCGCCAAGAAGCGCCACATTCTCAGCCAATTCCTGGTGGAGTCGGTAGTGCTCAGTTGCACCGGCGGCCTGATAGGCATAGCGGCGGGGATAGGCATCACCCGGTTGGTGGGGATGCTGGTGACGGACTTAAACGGCCTCGTCTCCCCCTCGGTGGTCGCCATCGCCTTCGGGTTTTCCGCCGCTATCGGCATCATTTTCGGCGTCTACCCGGCCAACAAAGCCTCCAGCCTCAACCCCATCGACGCCTTGCGCTACCAATGATAATCGCGTAATAGCCGCGTAATAATCGCGCCGCCGAGCAATAATCGCTCCGCCAATAATAAGGAGGTCGTCCGTCATGAGAAAAGAAAAAGCCGCCAGCGCCGCGCCGAACGCTACACTGACCGCTATACCGAACGCCGCGTCGAACGCCGCGCCGAACCCTACACCGACTACTACACCGACTACTATACTGACCGCCGCGCCGAACACTACGCCTACCACCGCGCCAACCGGGATATCTACCCCGATGGTCAGCCCCCCGCCCCTCGGCCCGAGCTTGAACTCGGGTTTGAGCTTAGGCTTGAGCCTGGGCTTGAGTTTGGGCTTAGGCCTGCTCCTGACCGTCATACCGGCGGCTGGGCCATTCCCGCCGGGAAAATTGCTGGCGGCGGCCGAGCCGGCGCCCAGGGTTTACAGCTTCGCTGAGGTAACGGCCATCGCCCAAAACAACGCCAGCGAGATTGTCCGGCAAAAAGCCAGCGTGGATCAGGCGGAGCAAACCAAGGAGAGCCAGCTGTCCAACTATCAAAGCCAGGTTTATAACTTTTATAACGACCAGAATTCCGGCATCACGGAAAGCTCGCTGTACAGCCTCCAGGAAAGCTATGAAAACGCCTACAATTCTTACCTGGACGCCGAGGAAAGCCTGGAAAAGCTAAAGCCCAGGGTGGGCTGGCAGGCGCAAAAACTGTACTTGGACATCCTCCAGGGGGAGCTGCAAATAGCGATCCAGGTCAAAGAGGTCGAGCGCCTGCGGGCGGAATACGAGTTGGCCCAAGCCAAAACAGCCTTCGGCAGCCTGACTCAAAGCCAGCTCAATACCGCCAAAAGCCAATGGGAAGCTGGGGTCGAGACGCTGGACAATCTGCGGGTCAGCCAGGACAATAACCGTGATACCATGCGGGAATATCTGAATATCGCCGCCGGTGTCGATTTCGGGCTGGAGAACCCGCCGGATTTTGGGCAATACGCCCGCGCCTTTGAGCCGGACGATGTCATGAAGGCGGCGCTGAAAAACTCCCTGTCCCTCAAGCAGGCCCAGCGGGAGGTGGACGAGCTCAGCGAGCGGATCATCAACTACATCGCCAGAGGGCAAAGCAGTCAGGCGGACAAACTGGCCGCCAACGGCGCCTCGGCGGATCTGGCCCTGAAAGAGACCAAAAAAACCCTGACCAACTCGGTGGAAAATACCCTGCGGGATTACGCCGCTTTGGACGCCGCCCTGGAAAAGGCGAAAATCAGCTATGAGCAGGCCCAATCCGATCATCAGACCACCCAGACCCGGCTGGGTTTGGGCACAGCTACCCGCAACGACCTGATGACGGCGGAAAAAAACCGCCTGACAGCGGAAAAAAATTATCTGCAAGCGCGATATGACATCTATCTCGGCGCCAAACAAATCATTTTGCTGCAAGACGGCATCCTGACCAGCGGCAACGCCTGACGCCAACTTAGGCATCGTAACGATGCCTTATACTGACGAGCGAAAACATCCGCGGCACTTGAATGGTCTTTTTGGGGTGTTTAAAATTTTACGACCCTGGGCGCGCCGCCGAAAGAAAAGAACGTAGCGGTGGCATCCTTCAGATACAATACCTCGCAATTGCCGTCGTCCGCCGAATACATCTTCTCCAGGGCGGGATACTCGCTCAACAAATGCCGCCGGGCCTCTACCCGATCATCCCGCTGGGCGACGGCCGCCACTCGGATCCAGGCGCCCTCTTTACCCATGGCGCACAACTCGATTTTGGCGTTGCGCCCCATTTGCTTGAACACGTCCTTTACCCGGCCGGTTTGCAAATACAGCTTGCCCTCAAATTCGCTGATCGTGCCAAAAGGCCGCACCCGCGGCTGATCCCCATCCGTCGTCGCCAGATAATAAGTCCCCGCTTCCTTCAAAAACCGCAGTACCTCGTCCATGCTCCGCCTCCCTATCTCTTTCTTTTTTTGAAATATATTACCGACGAACATAATATTACCATAAACGCGAACTGAGGGCAAGGTATTTTCTCAAGTAAAACTCCGGTAAAAACCCCGGCGGGCGAGCCGGGTATTTTTTTATTTAATAAGCCTTTTCTTCATAGATTTCCAGGGTTATAATAATTTTATCCTGATCCACTGAACATTTTATGAGGAGGCGCCCTATGCCATTACCCAGCGACCCAATTGACTATCTCCCTTATGGACAGCTCATGGCAGCTCAGGTAGCCGATATCCCGGAAGTGTTACGCTTTATAAACGCGGCCAGGCGGGCAGAGCTCAGCCGCCCCGACAGAGTGACAGGACCCCTGCCCGCTGACGAGAGGGTCATCCTCCACTTCGGCCCGCGGCTGGACGCGGGAAACGAGCAGAGCCGGCAAGCTGTCCGGGATTATATCAGCGATTATATGAGCGGCTCCCCCGAGCGGCGCCGGCGGCACCTTGACGCTGACTACGATCTTATTGACAGCTATACCCCCGAGCGCCTGATGGATGATATTGATTTTGACGATCCCGACAATGTCGCCGACCATATTCGCCGTTTCCGGGAAATAGCGGGGCGCCTCTGCTACGTCCAAAATCTGAACTCGGACAATCCCGAGTATTTCGCTCAAAGATACGATACGCCGGAAAAACGGCTGCAATTTAATGCGAAAATTGATTTCTACATCGTCATGGAAGTATACATGCTTAATTTTGCCAATCTCGCCAGTTTTGACCGCGAGGCGGCTGTACTGGCTCAACTGCCTCGCGATGAGGAATTCGATCATATTTTGATCAACTCGCTCTCCTACGCCGCGGCCGGTATTAGGTTAACCCGTCAAATCTACGAAGCCAGAGCGGGCGAGTCCCGGCAGTCAAACGAGCCTCTGACTTTCGCCTTCCCGGCCCAGGCGGATCAGGACGGCTTGCGGAACGCGGGCAAATACCTGGACGGCAGCCCTGTTCCCCCGGCGACGCAAGCCGCCGTCGATGATCTGTTCAGAGTTACCTTCGATCATCTCATTTCTAACGGTTCCAACGCCAAAATGGCCAAGGAACTGGGGATCGATCCCCTGGAGCTTATCTGTATAAACGGCGTGAGCATGAAAGAAAGATTCAAGGCGGGCCTGGAAAGCCCCGACCCCGCTGTCAGGGGCGCGGCGACGCGACAGATTAAACTGGCCCTGGTCGACGCGATGATCAGCGGCGAGGCGGATGTCAGCGTCAGCTTGCTTTCCTATAACGAACAGGGCCATCCCGTGGTAACGACCCGCGCCCTCCATCCCAACGTAGAAAAAATGAACATTCGCAAGGAGGAGGATTACGGCTTCTTTCGGCGCCTGTTTGACTGGGGGCCGTTTAAGTGCAAAACCCGTCAGGAAAAAATTGACGCCAGGGTCGCGGCCAGCCAAAACGCTCAGGGGAACGCCGCTATCAATCAGCGGCTGCAGGGCAGGGTCAATGAGAACTTCGCCCGAAACCGCCAGGCCTGCGCGCGGCAAAAAGGCGACGAGTGTCGGGAGCGCCTGGCCAGACTGAGCGATGAGTATTACAGCGCTGTCCCAATCCCCCAGGGCCAAGATCCCAACGTGTATTTCGACAGATTGGGCGCCGCGGTGGGCATAAAGGACATGAATCGCCCTACTACAAGAAGCTCGCTAGCCACCCTTTGGATGCTGAAATCAGGCTATAGCATCAGCGCTATCATGAGCGACACGCCGGAAATCCGGGAGGCGAGACAAAGGGCCGGCGTCATGATACATCAGATGCTCGCGGACAAAAATATAGGCGCTCTCCAGGAAATGGCGATGCTGGGCGCCCAGGCGCTGGCCAACGAGCAAATGCCGGCGTTTGATTGGCGCGACCCCATCCAGATGTCGGAACACTTGTACCGGATACAATTGATGGGCGTCGCCGCCAAAGACATCAGCCAGATTTTCGAGCCACAAAGGGCTAATTTGATCGACAGATACGGCCCTGAGCTTTATGATAGCGTGTTTGATAATTTGGAGAAGATCAGCAAAATAAAAGAGTGCGTCGCCGAGGTTCACAATTTCTACGCCAGCGATGGCTATACCGCCAGCGCCGAGGACTTTGAGCGTATGGCCGCGGATCCCAACCGCAGACCGTATGCCCATCTCGGGGCGGTGATCAACGCCGCCGGGCCGAGCGCGGGCATTCTTGAGAGGTATCAAGGGGAAATCATGGGGCGCCGATTCAACGCGATGAATTACGATATCGCGCGGATAGCCTTAGAAAAGGCGAACGTCGCGATAGAATTCAGTTATGATCTGGACTATTTCAGGCAGGCGGTCGCTATTCGGGGCATACCCCCGGCGGGTACCGCCGTCCCGGCGC
Source organism: Peptococcaceae bacterium (assembly GCA_031265035.1). Classification (GTDB taxonomy): domain Bacteria; phylum Bacillota; class Peptococcia; order DRI-13; family UBA5745; genus JAISDE01. The sequence goes on from JAISDE010000076.1 coordinate 20,041, forward strand.
GCGGGGCTGACGGCGCTCAGCGGGGCGCCCCGGCCAGAGCGGCGGCCGGCCCTCAGCAGGGCGCCCCGGCGGCGCGGGAGCCTGTTTCCTTGAATCAGCTACAAAGGGAGCGGGAGCGGCAGGCGCCCAGCAGAGGGCAGCAGCAACCGGCGCCGCGGGCCGAACAGCGCCGGCGGGAACCGCGACGCCAGCAGGCGCCGCAAAGCCAGCCGACGCCGCCAACTGAGCATCGAGGCACCGGGGCCGCCGCCCCGACCGGACGAACCCAGGCGCAGCATACCAGGCATTAAGCAAGGCCGTATCTGATTCAATTTTAAGCGCTCATCAAGTCAAAGCTTGATGAGCGCTTGTCTCCTTACTCTTAATCTTTCTATCGCGTAAAACTTAGTCTTTCCTCTTCCCTGTCCGACGCCGGAATCATACAATAGAACCGCGGCGCAAGCGGGCACTATATCAATTATCACTATGTGAGATTGGAGTGTTGCATTACGCCGCCATCCGTGTATAATCTTAGTTACTGAACCAGCGTACTTAGGCACTGAACCCGTATTCTTAGGTACTGAATCAGCGTCAAACACTAAGCGCGCGAAAATCCAACCGGAAAGCGAGGCATCTCATCACCCATGCGCGACCGCGTACTCTGTCCCTGTAGCCAAAACAAACAAGACCGCCGCTTTTTTCAACCGCCGGCGGCCGACTTTACCCCGGAGGAATTAGAGAAATATTCCTCCGCCGTCAGCCTCTCCGACATGGAGGTATTCATATTTCCGGAATTGATCATCGCCCTGGCCCTGGCCAATATCATGTCGCCCATTCTCTGGTCCTGGAAGGAAGACCCTTGGTTCGCCGGGCTGGAAAAACTCTCGCCCTATCGCAAAGCCCTGCGTGTCAAGCAATTCATTATCGACCGCTACGCCTTCAACCTGGATCTGGACACCTGGGGCCTGACCACCAAGGCCAAGGAATTGGCCCGCTTCGGCGACTTCGTCGATCAGGCCGCCCTGGCCAAAAGCAACGCCCTCTTTGGCTATGAGGGCGACAAATATTATTTCGATATGGATATCCGCCGGCACTTTGGCCTGGACAAATACAACTCCGAGGTCATTCCCTACTGGAAAACCGAGACCATTGAGGCCATGACCGCCTTTCACCGCAAGGAGGGCCACGACCGGGGCGCCGGCGAGTGCGTGTCTTTCTCCGTTCTTTACTACGCCGCCCTTTTTGTCCTGGCCGATATCCCCCTAGAGGATATGTACATGATGGCCACGCCCTTGCATTCCCAAAACTATATCGACCTGAAAGACGGCGTGCTCACCAACAACCGCCGCCTGGTCACCAAGGCCATGTGGCGCAACGGCACGGAATTATCCGCCAAAGCCCGGCGGGCGCTGGAAAACGAGGAAGTCACCATCGTCTGCTCCAACGAGGGCTATGTGCATACCCTCTACCCGGAAGCCACCATGCCCCAGACCCGTTATCAGCATTTTCGCCGGCAGATCACCGCTTTTTTGGATTCGCCCCCCAGCCGGGATTTACTGGTGAATTTCCTGCGCCAGGCGCCGGACTGGCAGACCAGCTTCCAATTTAAATGCCTGGTGGATGAGCGGCCCTGTTTCGCGGCGGCGGAGACAGTCTACGCTTACGAGAGCGGCGCCAATATCACCGCCAACGCCCCCACCCTCAACAAGCTGGCCGCCGGCCTGCCCAAAGAGGCGCTGCGGGACGCTCCTATCCCCGGTCGCGTCCTGCCGGGCGACGACTTGAGCAGGGTTTACGGCGAGCTGCCGGCTTCTTTCGCCCAGGCGTTTCAGCGCTTTTGCCGCGTCCAGCCCCGACTGCCGGGCGAGAAAAAGATCTGGCGCCCAACGCCGGCCATCGATTTGCGGGGCCTGGAAAGCCGGGCTGACATTATCGACTATCTGCGGGCTCGGCGGGTGGAATCCCTCATCGCCGATTTAGCCTTTATGGCCTACCGGGATATGGCCCTGTCGCCGTGGGAACCTTTTTTAAAAGCCGCTTTTGAGCGCAACCCGGTCTGCCTGGAGGCCGCCCGGCGCCGCTCTCCCATGGCGCAATATGAGATCCTGCGTAAATTCGGCCATGATTCCATCTACGACGGCACGCGTCTGGCCCAGCCCGACGAGGTATGGAACTTTAAGACCGGCGACGGCATCGAGAAAGCCATCACCATGTGGGCCCTGTTGCGGGACAGCTGCCCGGAGCGGCGCTGGGTATTGGAGGTCATCGACCAAAACGCCTGCCTCTCCAGCGCCACCCACAGCTATTGCTTTCCCACCGCCAAGGGCTTTGAGGGCCTGCGGCTGAGCTACGCCGGCAATTGAGGCGGTACGCCGCTCTCGCAGGGCACGTCTAATTGGCATTTGCCGCAACCATAATAAGGAGCATGCCTGGCCTTCACCCGATCCAGAAAAGCGGCGCAGGCCTGGTTGCTCTTGCCCTCTGTCAGGCTGATCGCCTGGGCCGGGCAATGCTTGGCGCAAACCCCGCACCGGGAGCAATAAGCGAAAGGCTCATCGCCATAAGGCCGGGGATCCGGCGGCAGGGTCAGATCCGTCACCAGGCTGCCAAAACGCCCGGCGATCCCCCGCCTGGTAATCAGCCCCCGATTGAGGCTGAAGGTGCCCAGGCCGCAGGCAAAAGCGGCGTGCCGCTCCGACCAATTGCTGCTGTTGCCGTACACCTTCGCCGGGTCATCGGGATAAGGCAGCCGCACAGAGCGGAAACGGGGATCCGTACCGGGAATTAAAGCCCGCCATCCTGCCTCCCGCAACTGTTCTTGCAAAAATACCGCTAATTCCCCGATCAGCTTTTGGCCGTCAATCCGGGCATGCAGCCACTGGAACGTCGGCCAGTCAAAATTCCCCCGGTCGGCGTTTCTCACCTCGGCCGTATAGGGCGTGAAAAAAGAGATCACCGTCTTGGCGCCCGGCAGCCACTCCGTGGGCGTCAAATAATGCGGCCCGATCACCGCCTGATCCCGGAACCGCTCAAAAAGTGGGTCATCCGCCTCGGCGAACCCCACCAGCGG
>JAISDE010000082.1 GCA_031265035.1 Peptococcaceae bacterium
ATCCGCTAGATACTGCGTGATGATCGGCTCTTCCCAGCGCATATGATGAATACCAGGCAACCCGCCGTAGCGCAGATAGTTTGAAAAGTGCTCTTGGGTTGAAAGACCGGCCTCAGCCGCGTTTTCGGCCGCGAAGTCCAGATATTCCGCGAACGATAAGGGATAGACATGGATTTCCACATATCGTCCAGCTAATAGTGTGGCAAGCTCTCCTGCCAATAAGGTCGCGTTGGAGCCTGTGACAAAAATATCGCAATCAAAATCGACGCGGAAGGAGTTGACCGCTTTTTCCCACCCGTCTACCTCTTGTATTTCATCTAACAGGATATACAGCTTGCCCTTCGCGGCCTCAGCGGCGCGGGTCACGGCGCTATACAGTTCTTTATAGTCCTTCAAGCTCTCAAATCGCAGAGATTCATAATTAATATAGAAGACGCTATCATTGTGTATTCCGCGGCCCAGAAGCTCCTCCTTCGCGAGCTCTAGTAGCGCGCTCTTTCCACAGCGCCGCATCCCTGTAATGACCTTTATAACCGGAGAGTCGATGAGATCCCGGATTTGCCTCATATATTCTTCGCGCGCGATCATGCCAACCGCCCCCCTTTTTAGTTTCTATTATTATAGTACAACCGCAAGAAAATATAAATAGTTTCTTGTATAATGGAAGAACTTTTTTGGCGCCTCTTTTGTTGACGAGGATCTGATCAGTGGAAAAGCCGCGGCGGATATGCTATACTCGATTTTAGAAGGAGGTTGCCGAGATGGAGACGAGGATGAGGGAGTTTATCGAGAACGACCCGGGCGCGGCGCAGTTTGTCGCCCGTTATGGCGAGACCACCGCGAGCCCGGCGGTGCGAAAACAGTATCACGACTGGGCGATGGCCGAGCTTCGCGAGCGGAGCATACTTCAAGGCGCGAGGTCGCGAGGCGTTGATGAGGGCATTGAGAACAGGTGTAGGTATAGGGCGTAAATTGGAGCGCAAGGGGGGAATGTTTGAGTGGCAAGGAGAGCGAATTATGAGCGAACGACTTATGAATACTAGTGCGTTACCATCGTTCTTAGTAACGCGGTTCAATACCGACAAGATTAAAGTGCGCGACAATAATCAGGTGATTACAATAGAGCCGGCAGAAGAAACAGAATACCGCTGCCCCTTGAGAGGTATCGCTAAAGGCAGTACGCTCACTGTGGATAACTTCCTCGAAATGAAACACATTGAAAAGGAGCTTGAGGAAGCCAATGACTTCCGTTTACGTTCTTGACGCGTGCGCATTGCTTGCCGTTATAAAAGACGAGCCGCACACAAACGCGATTGATTTTTCGTACAAAGAAGAGGAAGATGGCAATGCGCGGCTTGTCATAAACAGGGTTAATCTGCTCGAAGTCTACTCCCGGTCGGATGCCTGGCCGGCGCCGGGAGAGTAGTCCTCGGTGGGCGACGCGTTCCAGTATAAGCCGCGGCCGTCGCTGCCGACAATTACCGTGCCTTGCTTGTCGGTGCGAAAGAGGCTGATCTCCCGCTGCCGCAGGGCGGACATGGTTTTTTCGTGGGGATGGCCGTACAGGTTGCCATCGCCGCAGGACAGCACGGCAAAAACGGGTGCCGCCTGATCCAGGAAAACGGCGGTGGAGGAAGTGTCGCTACCGTGGTGGCTCAACTTTAGCACGTCCGCCCACAGCTCGCCCGGATAAGCGTCCAGCATATCCTGTTCCGCCTGGGCCTCCGCGTCCCCGCACAAAAGGAAGCGGCGCTCCCCGACGGTCAGCAGGATGCCGACGCTCCAGTTGTTCAGCTGCTCCCCGTATTCTCCCACCGGGCCGAGGATCGTGAAGGACGCCTCGCCCAGTGGGTAGATGTCGCCTGGGTTGGGCAGGGTGACGGCGAGGGAGCTTTCCTCTATGGCCAGCAACGCGTCCTCGAAGATTCTGGTGGTGTGGGCTTTGGGCGGCATGATCAGCGTGTCGGCGGGGAAAGCCCGGAGGACGGCGGGCAGCCCGCCTATATGGTCTTCGTGTGGATGAGTGGCGATCACATAGTCCAGTTGGTTGATGCCTTGTGCCCGCAGATACTGAATGATGGCGTCGCCGTCGGCGGCGTTGCCGGCGTCGATGAGCAGTGATTGACCGCCAGACAGCGCCAGCAGGCAATCGGCCTGGCCCACGTCGAGGAAGTGCAGGGTAAAAGGGAATGCCGCCACCGCATCCTGCGGCCAGGTCCCCGGCGACTGGTCGGCCGGAGATGTGTCTGTCCCAGGCAGTCGGTTTGCCGGATCGGCGTCCGTTCCCGGCCCCCGGTCGGTCGGCGGAATGTCTGCCCCCGGCAGCCATTCCGCCCAGGGCAGCGATCCAAAGGCGGCGGCGGAGGTGGCCAAGTCGCCGCCGCCGTGCCGCTCTGCCAGCCGCTGGCCCAGGCTGTAGCCGATTGAGCCGGCCAAAAGCAGAACGGCGACGGCGCAAAAAAAACCGGCGGCAGAAAAAAAGGATTTTCTTTTGGGCCGACGTTTGGGTCTCATACTGGTCTCCTATGCGATTCATTATATCCGTATTGTCCTGCGGGGTATGAACTTAGACAAAACGGGATAGCGCGATTTACCGGATCGCTTCCATGATGTCCGAGATGTCGCGCTTGTAATAATATATCACAAAACGCTCCGGAATATAAGCGCGAAAATAAGCGAACGCGGGGTACATTATCCCTTCCCAATGCCCCGCCTTGTCTGAACCGACGCGTTTTACGGGGACATTTACAGGGACACTCCCGGCTTTTACAGGGACATTTTTCATAGGCCGTCGCTACGGCGTGTAGAGAAATCGATAATTGTTTTCTTTCGCCAGCTCAAAATCAGGCGAGTTCTCAAGGCATATTTGAATATTGCCGCTGCTTGTGTAGAATGAATTTACCTCGCTGGTAAAAATCGACCCGAGAACCGCTTTAGCGGTTTCCTCCGCGGTCGTATTTTTTACCGCGGCAAAACACGGAACGCTTGCCGCTCCCTCTTTGGGATATATCGGAATTAAATCTTCTCCGTCGGCGCGCATGGCGAAGATTGTCGGCGCGATCGCGACCGGGAATTCGCCTCTCCTGACGGCGTTAAACGCCTCCACCGGCATTTCAAATATTCGCGCCGACGAGCAAAACCGCGTCTCAAACTCGTCCCCATAATATGATCGCAATTGTTTTTTCAGACCTTGCCCCGCCGCGTTGTCCCGGCCGCCAAACGCTTTACGGGTGTCCGCTATATCAGCGAAACTTGCCGGCAGTGACGCGGGGTCGCTCCAAAATGAGCGGTTCGCCACCATAATCAGCGGCACGAAGTGTATTGGCAGGAGCAAAGGCTGGGAGCATAATATCGTCTGCCTGAACTGCTCCTTGATCGGAAGCAGCCCCAGCGCGGGAAGCAGATCATTTCGGAATTTCCCGAACAATTCCTGCTTTTGAAATACTTCGACGTCGGTTGATACCATAATGTCCGCGTCAAAGCCGGCGCGGGCAATCCGTTCGGCAAGAGTTTCCTCCTTCGCCAGGCCATAATATTCTACGGTCAGATCGATGTCCAGCTCCCGCAAACGCTCAACCGCCGCCGCGATAATCTTTTGCTCCTGTACGGACAGCACGCAGACATTGCTCCAAAGCAGCTTTATATTTAGCATAATTCCTCCCCGTTCCGCAGTTTAAACTGCATATTTGTGATCAAGCGGTATGCCGCGTCCAACCTCGCGTAGCTTTCGCGCTCCGTTTCGGTTGTGTCAAGCACATTTTTTACCGCCCCGTTGCGGATGACTATACGTTTGTCCGCGATCAGCGCCGTGTGCGGGTCGTGGGTGACAATCATCACAAGCTTATCCCGGGACATTAACAGCTCTAAAGCCCGGGACTTATCAATACCCGCGTTTTCGATCTCGTCAATCAGAACGACGCGGCTGTTGCTGATCACGGATATTCCCGCGATCATCAGCGCGCGGCTTTGACCGCCGGACAGCGAGCCCAGCAGCGCGCCGGGATACAGCCTTTCGCTCGCGATTGAATTCGCCGCCTCGAGCACGCTTCGCGCCGTACAGCCGGCTATCCGTTCGTCGCCATTATAACACCGCTGATGAAGGCGAATGAATTCCTCAACCGTGCAATCAAGCACAAAGCGCATGGATTGACCGAGAAACGCGATTGACCCGTTGTCTAAAGCGCCGTCAACTACCACCCGCCGTTTTGTAACTGTATCACTGTCAGCTATTTGCTCAATATCAGATATGAATCTACTCTTTCCAGACCCAGTGTTCCCGACAATAGCGTATATCTCTCGGGGCCTGAGGATAACGCGCTCAAAGGGCTCGCGCGCCCCATCCTTGTCAATGCCCGGGAAAATGGTAATCGAGTTTAACATAGCCCGCCGCCGTCCGCGAAGATTTTCTTTACTACCCCTTGCTGATATTTCACCCCGATACGCCGCTCACCTATGCAGTACGAGCACACCGCGGCGGGCATCGTGTGCCGGAGCCGGTCGTCGGCGTCCGCGGTATAAGCGGGCATAACCAATATCTCGCGCCAAAGAATGGCAATGCCATAACCGCTTACGCAGTCGGCGCAGACCACGGTCGCCCCGGGATTTAGCTGCCTGATATTATACGCGATAATCTCGCGCTCCGCTTGTGACACAAGATCAATTTTCGTGATCGCGACAATATCGGCGGTCAGCAGCATCGGGCCGAGCTTTTCCGGCGCGGACAGGCTGGCCGTCGCGTCAATAACGCATACGCTGATCGTATGCTTGGTCGCGGGACTGCAGCGGTGACACAACCCCGCCGTTTCGATCAACAGGTACCTGGCGTTAAGCCCCGCGCCCCAATTGATTAGCTCTTGCAGGTTCGACACGAGAAAATGGTCGGGGCAAACGTCCTCGCTTAACGCGATGGTGTACGGGAATCCGAGCTTGTCATAGAGGCTCGCGTCGCCGGTTTTGAGACAGTCGATCTTGCACAAAGCGGCAGTTTCCCCACTTTGCCTGATCGAATTTGTCAGACGCGAGATTACCCCCGTCTTTCCCGCCGAGGCCGCGCCGCAGAATATAATTACTTTTTGCTCCATTGGCCCTCCGTCAATACACCGGCATAACGCAGGTATGGCGATGGCGCTCGTCCCGGTACTCGAATATTTTTACATCGATACCGAACGCTTTGGCAAGGTTTTTCTCATTTATTACTTCGCTGGCCGGGCCGAAAACCGACGTTCCGTCCCGCAACATAACCAGCGCGGTGTCTGACAGCGTCAGCGCGTGGTCGGGATAATGGGTGTTGACGATCGATCCTATACCCGACTCCGTTTTTAGATTCCTGATAGTCTCAAGCACCGTCACCTGATTACGAAAGTCAAGATTGGATTCCGGCTCGTCGAGAATGAGCATTCGCGGTCGCGTCGCTAACGCTCGGGCTATCAGAACCATTTGCAGTTCCCCGCCGCTTATTTTTGAGCAGGGCTTGTCTTTAAGCTGTAGAATCCCTACGCGGTCTAAGGCCTCGGCGGCGATTTTCCTGTCATTGGCGTTGGGCTGCTCAAACATACCGAGGTGCGCCGAACGCCCGAGCAGCACCATCTCAAACACTGTATACGTGAACGCGCTCAGGCGCGCCTGCGGCACATAGCCGATTTTACTCCATAAGTCGCGATGCTTGTACTCTGTTATCTTGATGCCGTCAAGGCGCGTTTCGCCCCGCTGCCACTTCAGCAACCCGAGCATACATTTCAGCAACGTGGTTTTGCCCGCGCCGTTTGAGCCGAGTATCGACATTATCTCGCCGCTTTTAGCTGAAAACGATATGTCGGACAGGACGTTTTTGCCTTGTTGATAGCCGAACCACGCGTTATTGACCTCAAATGTCACGATGAGACACCTCCCGTCCTTCGCAGCAGGATGATGAAGAACGGCGCCCCGATAACCGACGTGAGGATTGACACGGGTATCTCCGCCGCCATTACGCTGCGGGCGATGGAATCGACGATCAGCATAAAGAGCGCGCCCAGCCCGATACAGGACGGTATGACATATTTGTTGTCACTGCCGAAAATCATGCGCGACAGATGCGGGATCAAAAGACCTACCCAACCGATCAGGCCGCACATCGAGATGACGGCGGCGGTTACGGCGGTCGCCGCGACAATCACAAGCACGCGGGTAAGGCGCACGTTTATGCCGAGTGATCTTGCCTCATCCTCCTGCAAGGACAGCGCGTTCAGTCTCCAGCGCAGGAGGAATATCAGTATCGTCCCGGCGATCATCAGCGGCGTGCCCAGCGCCAGGCGGGTCATGTTCACGCCCGACATCGTGCCTAGCAGCCAGTAGGTAATCGAGGGCAAAACGTCTTGCGGGTCAGCGACATATTTCACAAGAGACACAAGAGCCGAAAACAGCGCTCCGACGACCATGCCCGCCAGAATCAGCATTATCAGCGACGATATGCCCTTGACGCGGCTGACCGAAAATACAATTACCACGGCGACCGAGCCCCAGATCAGCGCCATTAGCTGTATGCCTACGGACGGAAGCCCGAGCAGTATTCCCAGCACCGCCCCAAAGGAAGCGCCCGCGGCTACTCCCAGCGTATCCGGCGTGGCCAGCGGATTCGCGAATAAACCCTGAAACGCCGCGCCCGATACGCTGAGTCCCGCCCCGGCAAGAATGGCAAGCAATATCCTCGGCACCCGTATGTTAAAAACTATGTTTACCATATTGTTTGTTACCTCAACGCCGGGAAACGCGCCAGGGAAAAAGCACGCGGCTATTTCCCTGACGCTGATTGAATACCGTCCCCAGCCAATAGCGCATACCGCTGTGACGATCGGCAATATAAAGAATACCGTCAGCAGCAGTCGGCGTTTTGTCTTGACTGTCATTACCCCACTCCTATTATTATCTGTTTCTAATTATTTTTTGTTCCCATTGTTATTTGTTCCCATTATTATTTGTTCCCATTATTATTTGTTCATGAAGCCGGCGACTCCCGCGTCAGCCGAGGGATTGTACATTGATTGGACGTCCTCGTCAGAGAGGGTAATCCCAAAAAAGTCGGAATAATAGTTTTTTACTTCCTCGGTAAGATCAATATCCGCGAAGATTTCCGGATACAGAGATTTTGCCATAAACAGCAAAGTCATCGGCGTGTCCACGCCCGGAGTATAGCTTCTGTACGCGCCGAGGGGCATTTTATACACCTTTTTGTTTTGAGCGGCCGCTACGCCCGACCAGTCGTCGCCGCGAATCGCGTTATTGTAGAGATCGGCGGGCTGAGTAGGAGTGAAATTCGTTATGTAAATAACGTCGGGATTCCACGCGTATACCTGCTCCATGTTGATTGTCGCGTTGGAGCCGACTTCGGACAGTTCCTCCGCGACATTTATGCCGCCCGCGCAGTCAATCCAATATTGACCGAAGAAATTTTTGCCTGATGTGATCATGACGGTATCGTCATATTGGAATAGGAACATCGCGCGGACGCGCTCATCGTCGGGTATGTCCGCGACCCTGCCTTGAATTTCGTCCAGCGTCCGCTGAGCGTACTCGTTCACTCCCGCTACCCGATCCTCTCCCGGAAACACTTGGTCGAGCAGGTTCACCCAACGGTCAAAGGTCTCGATGCAATCAAACTGCCACTTTGTCGCGTGTACCCCAATCCCGGGGATACCGGCGTCCCGCAGCGCCTCGGCCTCGGCAGTCGCGCCGCCGCTGTAAAAAACGACGTCGGGCTGGAGCTTGATCAACTCCTCAATGTTCAGCGCGTCTCCCTGCATCCAATCGGTGTTAGCGGTCAAAATCTCGGGATAGATTTTGCCCAGGATCCCGTTTTTAGCGGCCGCCATTGATACCGGATGAATACCGACTAACTTCTCCGCGGAACCGAGATACATCGACAGCATCGCCGGAAGGGGGTAAATCGTCGTTACCGCGATACGGTTGATTTCCGTGGGAATCTCAACCTCGTCTTCGTTATGATCGATTATTATACGCGTCGCGGATGACGCGGGCTGACTATCCGGGGATGACGCGGGCTGATTATCCGCGGGTGGCGCGGACAGATTCTCCGTCGGCAGGGCATCTGTCGCGGCCGAAGTGTCTGGTGTTGGGGCTGAGCTCCCACTTGGAGCGTTTGGCGCTGAGCAAGCCGCGAATAATGTTAGCGTCATTATAGCGGACAATACGAACGAAACGGTTCTTTTCTTCATTTTCAATACCTCATTTTCTGATTAGATTTGACAGCGCGAGACTTTGCCGCTGCCCTTGTTTGCCGGACACCGCGTAGTGCCCGAGGGGTATTAGCGTTTTTCCCCCATCTTTCACCAACCCGCAAATAAGCGGGTCGGCAATAATGGTATCGTATTTTGTGCTGTTCACCTCCTTTATAATCGCGGCTTCATTGGGCAGATAAATATCCTCGGCGAATTCCGGCTCTGGCGCGGATTGGGGGAAAAGCGCGCCTATAGCGGCGTCAGCCCCCAATCTGTCTCGTATCGCGTGCGCCGCGACCCTGTCCGCGATGATCAGGGCATTAGTCTTGGCTAACTGTCTTTTAAATAAAAAGCCCGGGATTTCGGCTTTATACGGCGTTCCAAACTTGTCCTCCAGATAACGGGCGGTCAACAGGCCGCTTTCGCTGACCGCGAGATTGATCTCCGCGCGGGCGAGCTCGCGTATTTGCGCTATGCCGCCTGACATTGAGAAATTGATTGTCTTGCCGCCGCTCTCGACCGCTCTTACCATTCGCTCGTATTCATCCGGCGAGAAATCAAGGGGCGTCGCGCCGAGTATATTCACAACACCTGACTGCCGCGGGCAATCTTCGGCGTAACATTCAGCGAGAGCCTTGAGCGCGCGGTAATAGCCGTCAGTATAGTATTTCGTGCCGTCAACGGCGAATCCAAAGGTTTGAATGCCAGTCGCGGACTGAACCTCGGCGGCGAAACCCGCGAAATCCGTACCTATAACCATAGGCACGGGGCTGCCCACAAGCGCTATGAAATCCGGTCGCGGGTTGTCGTTGAGGGCCTTTTTGATCCGGTTGATAAAGACCCCTTCATCGCCGGAAATCGCGTTGTTTTTTCTCAGCCCCGAACAGTAAATTTGCTTGGTCGAGCCGTACCAACGCGGCTCATCAAAGCCCGTATAATTACCTGTGCAGCCGGCGGCGTCATGAATCATTATCAAGGCGTTCATCTCAAACAGCGCGGAGCATACTCCCGAGTAATCCGGCGCGAACGGAGGCAGGTACACGCAAAGCTGTGCCATTTATACCACCACCCCGTATTCATCCATTAGTTGATCCAGCTCAAATTCGTTGCTTTTCGCTTGGGTTAGCACGCGCATAAGACGCTTAACGCCGTCGTACCCGAACATCCCGTGGTCGCCGTTGACATTCGCGATGTGGCGGGAACCCGTAATATACGCGGCCTCAAAACCCAGCGCGAGCGCGTCCGGGCACTCGGATCTCAGCCTCATGTTGGCCGGGCGCTGCGGAAGATAAGCGCGAATATTCGAGCCGCGAGCTCGCAATCCGTCGTACGCCGCCTTGTCAGGCGGGATAACATCATCCGCCATGACAGACACGACGTTAAAACCGTATTTGAGAAGCGCCGCGGCAAGACCGTATGTTTTGAGTACGCCCGAGACAGCGATTGGCGTATCGCCAATCACCTCAAGCGCGATCTTTATCTCCCGCTCCGCGTCCGACTTGTACCGCGAGAAGTCAAAACCCGCCCCCCGTCGCAGAAACTCCGCCAGCCGGCCATAGCTCTCCGCGATTTCATCCAAGTCATACGACACAAACATCGGCGCGAAGGGCTGTCCGTGCTTGCGCTCCATTTCCCGGGCGGCAAGCGAGGCGATGGGCGAGAGAACGAGGTTTGCCCTGCTTTTCGCCATCTGTTGAAAGCCCTCGAATGTATCAAAGTCAGACATATGCCGAATCGGAGCGGCTCCGCAATAATCAAGAAACGCGAGCAGATCGTTTTCCCGGGGCAAGGGCGTTAAGTTTCCGATGAGGTTTATCCCGAACTTATCGCCGCCGGTCGTCTCAAGAAAGCTGAACATAGCCGATTGCGTTGTCAGAGGCGGCGGGGCGGCGCTGTCGAGGCTGATCGGGTTCATATGCCCGGCGCGGAAACGTATGCCGCCGTGTTCCGCCTCAAGCTCGGCGCGCAAACTGTCCAAATCCGTGCCGATTAAGTCGTCAAGGCAACTAACATAAATCATGATTGCCTTAGGACGCTTGGGGAGCGCCTCCAGCAAAAGCGGGATATTGCTTTTGATTGTTTCCGCGTAGCCCCTGATAATATCCGAGCGATCAATATAGATGTACGACAGTCTGTCCTTGAACCCTTGCTGTATAGCGCCAAGCGCGCCATGCCTGCCGCAAGCGGACGGACAGACGAACAGCATATGGCTTTCGGGAACGAGCGCGGCGATCCTGACGATGCCCCAGTCGCCGTGGGACGGAGGCGAGTATTGCAGCGTATCGGTATCCCCAATTTCAATCATCGTACCGTCTCCTCAAAATCGGAAATAATTAAATCCGCTAGAGTCTCAAACTCTTTTGCCGCGTCGCTGTCGGGAAACGCCTCGACAACCGTCTTGTTCCGCTCCTCGGCAAGCTGGACGAGAGGGCTGCGCCCGACCTGAAATACTATGTCGCTCTCTGATTCTAAGGCGGCCTCGGCTGTTAAGTCCTCCTCGTCCTTGACGTTACGGCGATTGAGAATAAACCCGCCGTTTCTCGCGTAGCCCTTTTTCGCGAAGGTTTTCAGCGCCCGGGCAATATTAGACGCGGCGAACAGCGCCATTTTTTCGCCTGACGTAACAATATAAACGGTATCGGCATAGCCTTTGCGCATCGGCATCGCGAAGCCTCCGCAAACCACATCGCCAAGCACGTCGTACAGCACAATATCAGGCGTGTACACGCCGTAAGCATTCAATTCATCAAGCTTCTCAAACGCCGTGATTATCCCCAGCCCCGCGCAGCCAATACCCGGAGTGGGCCCGCCCGACTCGACGCAGATAACTCCGCCATATCCTTCAAATACGATATCGCCGAGGGTCACGCGGTCTTTTTCCCTGAGTTGGTCAAGCACGGTCGGGATTTTCCTGCCGTCCAGCAGATTAACGGTCGAATCAGCTTTGGGATCGCACCCGATTTGCATGACTCGAAGCCGTTTTGACAACGCGGCAGCGAGATTTGAGGTAATCGTGGATTTGCCGATGCCGCCTTTACCGTAGAAAGCGATTTTGTGCAAGGTCGTCCTCCTCTTAAATTTTCGCTAAAGTTTTGCCCTGAAGTTTGCATAAAGTTTTGCCTGAAGTTTTGCTTTGAAGTTTGCTCAAAGTTTTGCTTGTAATTTGAGCTTTGTCGCACTATAATATTTGATAGCGCTAACATTATAGCGTCTCGGTTAGTCTAGCGCAACCTCTTTTGGGCAGCTAAACATTATTCGGGCATATTCCGACATAAAATGGGCAGGTGGTAATCTTGCGCGGCATTTATTCTCTCAAATGTAGCCAGAAGTACGATTCGCGCCCTCATAGCATAAAAAGTCTTTGCTTCGACGGAAAATTCATGCTTACGCGAACGGCGTGCGGCATAAAAGTTGTGGTATGCGAGCAGTATTTAAACAGTGAGATACGGAAACGCTACCTCGGAGAATTTCCCTCACCGGTTTGCTCGTTTGAGACTTGTTGCTGCGAATGCGCTGACAGCGACGTTCAAATCACGCTCTATCAGATCAAACGCAGCATGGACGCTAGCATAACTTCTGAGATGTACTATGAGGCGAAGGTTCTGGAATTGATGTTTCTTCAAATGAAATCCGGCAATACGGTCTCATCCCGTCAATTGCCCGACTATGATATGCGGGCCGTAAACGCGGCGAGACAGATAATATGCTCGCGGTTTCGCGACTGTCCAAAAATACCGGAGCTGGCGGTTATGACGGGTACGAGTCCAAGTAAACTGCAAAAGGATTTCAAGACCGCTTTCGGTATGACGATTCATGAGTGCTTATGGGAAACGCGAATGGCGAAGGCCCTTGAATTGATGGAAACCTCCGATGAGCCGATACGCGCGATCGCGCTTGAGGTCGGGTGTCGCAAGGCGGGAAGGTTTTCAGAGATATTTAAAAAGGCTTACGGTATGCTGCCGACAGAATACATGAGAGCGCGGACATAAGGGAGCGGACATAAGGGAGCGGAATGGATAAATTATCATTTTACTGTTGGGCGAGAGCGCTAGGAACAACGCCAGATGAACTGTTGATGTATAGAATTGAGGGTTAGAGATGAAATTGTTGTGTTTTTTTCAAGGGGAGCGCCGGCATTTGGGCCTCAAGCTGCCGGAGGGGATTCTTGACCTGACCGCCGCGGGCTATCCCGGGGATTTGACCGCCGCGATGGCTGGCTGGCCGGCCAGCCAGGCGGCGATCGCCCAGCTGGCCGCCGGCGGCGGGCCGCTGCTGGACGAGGCGTCCCTGCGCTGGGCGCCGCCGGCGCCTCCCCACGCCAAGATTCTTTGCGTGGGGCTGAATTACAAGCGGCATATTGAGGAAACTACCAGGGACGGGCCGGCGGTTTACCCGCCTGAGCCTTTGCTGTTCGCCAAATTCTCCAACGCCCTGTCCGCCCATCAGGACACGGTCAGGCTGCCCGCCAGCGCCAGTCGCTATGATTACGAGGCGGAGTTAGTCATCGTTATCGGCAAGAGCGGCATGGACATTTCCCCGGCTCGGGCGCCGGAGCATATTTTCGGCTATACCTGCGGCAATGATTTGTCCGCCCGGGACGCCCAAAAAAAATCCTCCCAATGGCTGATCGGCAAGTCCCTGCCCGGCTTCGCGCCGGTTGGGCCTTGGATCGTCCCCCGGGAGGATATTGATCCCTGTAATCTGCGTATCCAATGCTATCGGGGCGGCCAGCTGGCGCAGGACGCCAATACCAATGACATGCTCTTTGACGTCTACACCATCGTCAGCTACGCCTCCCGCTACATCCGGCTGGAGCCGGGCGATCTGATCTTTACGGGCACCCCCAGCGGAGTGATCCTTGGCCTGCCCTACGAGAAACGCGCCTGGCTGCGGCCGGGGGAGGAGGTCGCGGTGGTGATCGAGGGCATCGGCCGCCTGACCACCAAATTCAGCTAAGCAATCAGCCCGCGCTTTTGTCCTCGCCCACAGCTAAATCGTCTCGGGCCAGCTTGCTTATTTGCCCTTATTTGCCCTTATTGCTCCGCTTTCTCCGCTATCGCCACTGTATCCCGGGCGATCACCAATTCCTCGTTGGTGGGAATCACAAACACCCTGGTCTTGCTGCCCGCCTTGGTGATCTCGATTTCTTCCCCCCGCCGGCTATTTTTCTCAGGCTCCAGCTCGATCCCCAGGAAAGTCAGCCCGGCGCAGATCGCCGCCCGCATGGGGGCGGAATTTTCCCCCAGGCCGGCGGTAAAGACGATAGCGTCCGCGCCGTCCATGGCGGCGGCGTACGCCCCAATGTATTTTCTCACAGCGTAGGCGAACCGATCCAGGGCCAGCTTGGCCCGCTGATTGCCCCCGTCGGCGGCTGTCTCGATATCCCGGAAATCGCTGCTGACGCCGGAAATGCCCAGGACGCCGGATTTTTTATTGAGAACGCCGCTCATCTCGCCGATGGTCAGCCCTTCCTTGCCCATGATAAATTCCAGTATGGCCGGGTCGATATCCCCGGAGCGGGTGCCCATGGCCAGCCCCTCCAGCGGCGTCAGCCCCATGGAGGTGTCCACGCTTTTGCCGCCCTTGACAGCCGCCACGCTGGCGCCGTTGCCCAGATGGCAGGTGATGATTTTGGCGTCGGGCGCGCCCAGGAGTTCCGCCGCCCGCTGGGAGACAAATCGGTGGGAAGTCCCGTGGAAGCCGTAGCGGCGCACTTTGTAGCGCTCATAATACTCGTAGGGCAGGGCGTAAATATACGCCTCCGCCGGCATGGTCTGATGAAAGGCGGTATCGAAGACGCCCGCCTGGGGGGTATTGGGCATCAGCTTGGCGCAAGCCTCAATGCCCATAATATTGGGGGGATTGTGCAGGGGCGCCAGCTCAATATTGGCTTTCAACGCTTCCATCACCGCCGGGGTGATGGCCACGGAGCCGCTGAAGGTCTCGCCGCCGTGGACGACCCGGTGGCCCACGCAACCAATCTCCGCCAGGTTTTTGACCACGCCGTGCCCAGCGTCGGTCAGGGCTCGCAGCACCAGGGAGATCGCCTTGTCGTGGTTCGGGATCTCCTCTTGTATCTCCACCTTGCTGTCGCCGGGACGATGGATCAGGACGGAGCCGGGCAGCCCAATCCGCTCCACCAAGCCCTTCGCCAATACGCTCTCGTCCGCCATATCAAAAAGCTGATATTTGAGGGATGAGCTGCCGCAGTTGATTACCAATGCCTTCATTCGCTTTTCCTCCCTATTTTTTAAATAATTTTATTCTTTCTTCTCAATCTCGCTTATTTTTTTTCTTCTTCTTTTTCTTTATTATTCCTCTTTTTTATTCTTCCTCTTCCTCGTCGTCCTTGACCACTACCTTGGCGATGGCCTGCACCTGATCATTCTCCCCCAGGTGCATTACCTTCACGCCCTGGGTCGCCCGACCGATGGAGCGAATATCGTCCGTGAAAATGCGGATCATGATGCCATCCTTGGTGATAATCATGATCTCGTCGCCGGGGGAAATCGCGGTAACGCCGGCCACCATGCCGTTTTTGGCGGTGCAGCGGATACCGATCAGCCCTTTGCCCGCCCGGCCCTGGATGCGGAACTCCGCCAAATCGGTGCGTTTGCCGAAGCCTTTTTCCGTAATCGCCAGCAACTCCTTGCCCGCGGTGATATTCTCCACCGCCACCACCTGATCGCCAACCCCCAGGGCAATCCCCCTGACGCCCCTGGAGACCCGGCCCAGGGAGCGGATATCCCCCTCGGAGATCCGGATCACCATGCCATAATGGGTAGCCATGATCAGCTCATCCTCGCCCTCGGTCAGCTTGACGCCGATCAACTCGTCCTCATCGTCCAGGTTGAGGGCGATAATGCCGTCCTTCCGGGAGGTGTTGTACTCGATCAGCGGGGACTTTTTCACGATGCCGGCCCTGGTCACGGTCACAAGATACTGATTCTCGTTGAAGGACTTCACCGGGATCACGGCGGTGATTTTGTCCTCGCCATTGATGTAGAGCAGATTGACGATGGCGGTGCCTTTGGCCGTCCGGCCCGCCTCCGGCACGTCGTAGACCTTGGTGCGGTAGACCTTGCCCCGATTGGTGAAAAAGAGCAAGTAATTGTGGTTGGTGGTCGTAAACAAATGCTCCACAAAATCCGCCTCTTTGGTGGTCATGGAGCTGACCCCCCGCCCGCCCCGCTTTTGATTGCGGAAGGTGGTGATGGGCTGGCGCTTGATATAGCCGCCGTGGGTAATGGTGATGCAAACTTCCTCGTCGGGAATCAGATCCTCCATGCTCAACTCGTTCTCGTCCTGCAAGATCTGAGTCAGCCGGGCGTCGCCGTATTTTTGGCGGATTTCCTTCAGCTCGTCCTTGATGATTTTCAGCACCAAATACTCGTCGGCCAAGATGGAGCGCAAATAAGCGATCCGCTGGATCAACTGATCGTACTCCGCCTCCAGCTTCTCCCTCTCCAAGCCGGACAACCGGCCCAGGCGCATGTCCACGATGGCCTTCGCCTGCCGCTCGGATAGGCCGAAACGGGCGATCAGCGCCTCTTGGGCGGCCTTCTCATCCCGGGAGGCCCGGATCAGCCGAATCACCTCGTCAATATAGTCGATAGCGATCCGCAAGCCCTCCACGATATGCAGCCGTTCCTCGGCCCTTTTCATATCGTGCTTGGTGCGGCGGACGATCACGTCCTGCTGATGATCCAGATAATGCCGCAGGATCTCTTTCAGGCTCAGAACCTGAGGCGCGCCTCCCACCAGAGCTAGCATGATCACGCCAAAGCTCTCTTGCAACTGGGTATGCTTGTAAAGATTGTTCAGCACCACCTGGGGATTGACATCCCGGCGCACCTCGATCAAAATCCGCATCCCGTTGCGGTCGGAGGCGTCCAGCAGGGAGGTGATGCCGTCGATTTTTTTCTCCCGGGCCAACTCGGCGATCTTCTCGATCAGCCGGGCTTTGTTGACCATATAGGGAATCTCGGTGACGGTGATCCGGGTTTTGCCGTGATCGATATTCTCTATCTCCGCCGTGCCCCTGGTGACGATGGATCCTCTACCCGTCTCATAGGCTTGCCGGATGCCCGCCAGCCCGATAATACTGCCGCCGGTGGGATAATCCGGCCCTTTGATATAGGTCATCAGCTCGCTGGCGGTGATCTGCGGGTTGTCGATCATCGCCGTCAGCCCGTCTACCACCTCTCGCAGGTTGTGGGGCGGGATATTGGTCGCCATGCCCACGGCGATACCGGAGGAACCGTTGATCAGCAGATTGGGGATCCGGGAAGGCAGCACCAACGGCTCTTGCAGCTCATTGTCGTAGTTGGGGCCGAAGTCTACGGTCTCCTTCTCGATCTCCCGCAGCATCTCCTGGGCGATCCTGGACATGCGAACTTCCGTATACCGCTGGGCCGCCGGCTCGTCCCCATCGACGGAGCCGAAATTGCCCTGGCCGTCCGCCAGCATATAGCGGGTGGAAAAGTCCTGAGCCAGCCTCACCAAAGCGTCGTAGACGGAGCTGTCGCCGTGGGGGTGATAGCGTCCCATCACGTCGCCAACGACCCTGGCGGATTTGCGGTAGGGCTTGTCGCCGGTAATGCCGGACTCGTGCATCGAGTAGAGAATCCGCCGATGCACCGGTTTCAGTCCGTCCCGCACATCCGGCAGCGCCCGGCCGGCGATCACGCTCATGGAATAATTGATATAGGACTTTTTCATTTCCTCTTCCAGACGAACCGGCCTTACCTTGCCCGTCGCCTGGTCTTGCTGATCATCTTGCGGATCATCTTGCTGATCCTGCTGATCTTGCTGATCCTCTCGCGGATCCTGCCGCTCTCGCTGATCCTGTTGATCCTGTTGATCCAACTTATCTTTTTGATCTTTTTGGTCTTTTTGGTCTTGCTCGTTAGTCAAAAACCGTACCTCCCCGGCTACTCAATTCCGTCCGTCATACCCCATCATTACAGATCAACTACATATCCCATATATACCCCATTAGATGTCCAATTCCTTCGCCATCAGCGCGTTGGCCTGAATAAACTCCTTGCGAGGCTCTACCTTGTCGCCCATCAGAATCGTGAAGATCTCATCGGCCGCCACCGCGTCCTCCAACTCCACCAGGAGCAAAGTGCGCTTGCCAGGATCCATGGTCGTCTCCCATAGCTGCTCCGGGTTCATCTCGCCTAGCCCTTTGTAACGCTGGGGCTTGTCGTAGGCGCTTTCCTCAAAGCCCCGAATAAAATTCCGCATATCATCTTCCCGATAAAAGTAATAATCCCCTTTTTCCTTCTTGATCCTGACCTTAAACAGGGGCGGTTGGGCGATATAGACATAGCCGTTGTCGATCAACGGCCGCATATAACGGTAAAAGAAGGTGAGCAGCAAGGTGCGGATATGGGCGCCGTCCACGTCGGCGTCCGTCATGATGACGATCTTGCGATAACGGGCCTTGACGATATCGAAATCGTCGCTGATGCCGCAGCCGATGGCGGTGATCATGGACTTGATCTCCTCGTTGCCCAGGATGCGATCCAGCCGGGCCTTCTCCACATTGAGGATCTTGCCCCGCAGAGGCAAAATCGCCTGGGTGCGGGGATCCCGGCCGCCCTTGGCGGAGCCGCCGGCGGAATTGCCCTCTACCAGATACAGCTCGCTTTCCGACGGATCCCTGGAGGTGCAATCCGTCAGCTTGCCCGGCAGCGTCGTGTTCTCCAAAGCGTTTTTGCGCCGGGTCAGTTCCCTGGCCTTCCTGGCCGCGTCCCTGGCTCTGGCCGCCAAAACCGACTTCTCGATAATTTTTTTGGCCGGGGCGGGATTCTCCTGCAAAAAGTTGTTTAACTCCTCGGCGAAAAGAGTATCCACAATCCCCTTGATTTCCGTATTGCCTAGCTTTTGCTTGGTCTGCCCCTCAAACTGCGGCTCCTTCACCTTGACGGAGATCACGGCGGTCATACCCTCCCGGATATCCTCGCCTTGCAGATTATTGTCCTTCTCTTTTAATATATTATTTTTCCGGGCGTAATCATTGATCACCCTGGTCAGGGCCGTCTTGAACCCGGCCTCATGGGTACCGCCCTCGGCGGTATTGATATTGTTGGCGAAGGAGAACAGGTTCTCGTTGTAGCCGTCGTGATATTGCAGGGCCGCCTCCACCTGCACCTCGTCTTTTTCCCCGCTGATATAGATAACCTTCTCATGCAAGGGATCCTTATTTTTATTTAAATACTTGATAAAATCCGCGATGCCGCCCTCGTAGCGCAAGGTTTTCTCCCGGGGATCCTCCCCTCGCAAATCCTTGAACACGATGGTCAGTCCTTTATTGAGAAAAGCCAACTCTCGCAGCCGGTAAAGCAGGGTATCATACTCAAAGATCACGGTGTCGGTAAAAATATCCGGATCCGGCAAAAAAGTCGTAATCGTGCCTGTCTGATCGCTGTCGCCCACCCTGCTCACCGGCGCTGTCGGCTTGCCCTTCTCATAGCGCTGCCGAAAACGGCCGCCGTCCCGGCAGACCTCTACCTCCATCCAAGCGGATAGAGCGTTGACCACGGAGGCGCCTACCCCGTGCAGACCCCCGGATACCTTGTAGCCCCCCTCGCCGAATTTGCCGCCGGCGTGCAAGACCGTCATCACTACCTCTAAAGTGGATTTATTCGCCTTGGGATGCTTGTCCACGGGTATGCCTCGGCCGTTGTCCACCACCAACACGCTATTGTCCGGGCACAGGGTCACCTCCACCCGGTCGCAATACCCGGCCATCGCCTCGTCTATGCTATTGTCCACAACCTCGTAGACCAGATGATGCAAGCCCCGGGGACCCGTGCTGCCTATATACATCCCCGGCCGTTTCCTGACCGCCTCCAGCCCCTCCAAAATTTGAATCTGGCTGGCGTTATATTCCCCGCTCATCCCACTGCCTCCGCTTTCTCTCTCACTCTCGTCTCTACTCTCTTTTTCACTTTTTCACTTTCACCCTTACTTCTCTTTCACTCCCGTTCAGGATCTCGCTTTCCCAATTCGCTTTTTTCGACCTTCAATAAGAAGGATCTGCCGGGGAATGACTGCCGTTTCCCCGCCAAATCCTCAAGAGAGAGATCATTTCCCTCTATAATTTTCCCTCTCTAATAATACCGGAATTTTCCTGAAAAAGCAAGTGAAAATTATTTTCGCCGCCCTTTTTTCTACCGTTTTGCTGACCGTTTTCTACCGAGTTTTCTATCGTTTTCTCTACCGAGTTTTCTACCCTCCTTTACCCTTCCGCGACGCTGCCTTCCTTTACCACAAACCTTTTCAGGCCGTCCTTTCTACCGCTGAAAATGTCCTTTGCCTCCGTGGCGGTAATCAGGCATTGGATCCCTTTCTCGTCGATAAAACCCAGCAGCCGTTCCTGCCTTTTTTTGTCCAATTCCGACATAACATCGTCTAACAGCAAAATAGGGTATTCCCCCGACTCGCCTCGAAAAAACTCCAACTCCGCCAGCTTCAGGGCCAAAACGCCGGTTCTCTGCTGGCCCTGGGAACCGAATTGCCGCAAATCAACGCCGTTGAGGGAGATTTCCAAATCATCCCGCTGCGGCCCCCACTGCGTGCTGCCCCAACGTAAATCCTCCGCCAGAAAATCCTCCCTGTCCTGACTCAAAACCGCCTTGATCTCCTCGTCGCTTTTGCCCCGGCCATCCCAGCCGCCTTTGTCTTTTGTGCTCACCCTATACTTGATCTCAATATTCTCTTTGCCTTCTGTCAGCTTCCTATGGGCCAGCCTGGTCAGGGGCGTCAATTTGTCCACCGCTGTCTGCCGCCGGGCGATAATTCGCGTCCCATAATCGATCAATTGCTGATCCCATAAAGAAAGCCTATCCTCCTTTTCTTTCTTGCCCATGGGAGAAAGGCCGATTTTTTTCAGCAAAGCGTTGCGCTGAGCCAACACTCTCCTATATTTTTGCGAGTTTCTGCTGTAAGCCAGGCTGATCTGGGCGATATCGTAATCCAGGAAATTTCTGCGCTCCTGAGGGCCTCCCTTGATCACCGCCATGCTGTCCGGGGAAAAAAGCACGGAAGTCAAAACACCGCTTAACTCCTCTATCTTTTCCAGCCGCAGACCGCCGACAAAGATTTTTTTCGCCGCTTTCTCACTCTTGCGATAATCCACGCTGACGCCGGTTTTACCGTTTTTACCCTCAATAGTAGCCTGAAGCTGAAAACCCTCGCTTTCCCACCGGGCCAGCTGCTCGTCCCGAGCGGCCCGGTAGGCCCTGCCAATCGATAAATAATACACGCCCTCGATGAGGTTGGTTTTACCCTGGGCGTTGGCCCCCTCCAACAAATTCAGTCCGGGAGCGAAATGGCAGCTTTGCCGCCGATAATTGCGAAAATTGGTCATCGCCAAAGTGATCAAACGCATCGCTTTGTCTCTTTTGCCGCCCGTTATACTCGCACGGGCAAGATCAGGTATAAAAACAGCGGGTCATTCTCAGCTTGCATCGTGCCGGCGCTCAACTTGCCGGACAGCTTGATCTCCACCTTTTCCGCCTCCGTCACCTTGAGCATGTCGGACATATAACGGCCGTTGAAAGCGATCTCCAAATTCTCCCCCGATATCTCCACCGCCATTTCCTCTTGCCCATAACCTTCCTTGGAGCGGGAATGCAAGGTCATAACCCCCGTATCGGTGATGTCAAAATTGATAATACTGGATTGCTCATTGGAGGCGGCGAAAAGGGATACCCTCTCTATGCTGTTGGACAGCTGCCTGCTGTCCGCCTTGAGACAGGTGACAAAATCCGTAGGTATAACATCCCGGAAAGCGGGATAAATGCCCTCCATCAGCCGGCAGGTAATCTTGATTTGGTCGAAGCTGAAAAAAACGGTGTTTTGATCAGCCTGAATGTGACAAGGCTCCCCTTGCAGCAAGCGGGCGACCTCCGAGGCTATTCTGGCGGGAATCACAAAGCTGCCCTCCACTGTCTCATCCCCGGCGGCGGCGGGGCCTCTGGCCCAGGCGAGGCGGTGGGAATCCGTGCCGATAATCCCCAGCTCTCCCTTGGCTATCTCCCAAAGCAGGCCTGTGAAAATCGTTTTCGCGTCGTCCAGGGAAGCGGCGAAAAAGGTTTGCCTGATCAGCTTGCGCAAGGCATCCGCCTCAACGGAGAATTCCAGCCCGCCCTTGAACGACGGCAAAGAGGGAAAATCGGTATCCGGCTGTGTCCTCAGCGTAAAAAAAGAGTTCTCATAACGGAGAATGATCTCGGCGTCGTCTTTTGTCTCCAGGGTAAGGGAAACCTCCGGCAAACGTCTGACGATATCACCCAGCAGCTTGGCGGGAATCAAGGCGCTGCCCTCTTTTTCCACCTGAGCGGGAACGGCGCACTCTATGCTGGATTCCAGATTGACGCCGGTCAGGATGACATTGTTGTCTTTAGCCTCCAGCTTGACATGAGCGTAAACGGGGATGATGCTCTTGGGATTGATGGCTTTGGAGGCCGCGTTGACAGCGGTGAGCAGGTTTTCTCTGGATGTGATCAGACGCATAAAAATTCTCCTTCGCGGAAAGTTAAATCCGATTGGTAACGACTTTATTTGTTTAAAAAATTGTAGGGAATAATAGTAGGCGCTGTGGAAATGTGGATAAGGGCTAAATGGTAAGTGGGGGCTTGTCTTTGGGGATGATGATAACCCTGTGGGTAAATAGGGTGAGATTTCCACATAATCCACAGGGAAAAAAGTTATGCAGATAGTATCTACCGGGATTCACAGGCAAGGCACATAATTGTCCACAAATCGTTTATTTGCTTATTTCTTCCAGCACCCTTCTCACCGCCAGCTTGGTTTGATGATCTGAGCAGAGGGATTTTCTGACCTCTTTGCAGGCGTGCAAGACGGTGGTGTGATCCCGGCCGCCGAATTTGGAGCCGATATTGTTGAGGGATTCCTCCGTCCTCTCCCGGCAGATATACATGGCGATTTGACGGGGAATGGTCACATCCCTGGTGCGGCGTTTGGAGAGAAGATCCTCCACCCGAATGGTAAATAAGGAGGCGACCTTTTCCTGGATCAGTTCCACGGTGATGATTTTGTGGTCATCTTCCTGGAGAATAGGCATCAGGGCCTCTATGCATTTTTCGTAATTGATTTCCGTGTGATTGAGAACGGAGAAGGCGACGACCCGATTTAAGGCGCCCTCCAACTCCCGTACGTTGGAGGTGACCCGATCGGCGATGTAGAGATAGCATTCCGAGGGCATGTAAAAATGATCCAATTCCGCTTTGTTGCGTAAAATGGCGATACGGGTCTCCAGATCCGGCGGGGAGACGCTGGTAGTCAGCCCGCAGCCGAAACGGGTGCGCAGCCGCTCATCCAAGGGATGAATCTCCTTGGGGGGGCGATCGCTGGTCAGCACTATTTGCTTGCTGGCCTCGTAGAGAAAATTGAAGGTGTGATGGAATTCCTCCAGGGTACTTTCCTTGCCGGCTAGAAATTGGATGTCGTCGACCAAAAGCACGTCCGAGCGGCGATATTTCTTTTTGAAATTGGCAAGCCCGTCATTGCGGATAGCGTTGATGAATTCTTCTGTGAAGGTTTCGGAGGTGACATAGGTGACCCGGCAGTCCTGATTGTGGGAAAAGGCTTTGTGACCGATAGCCTGCATCAGGTGGGTTTTGCCTAAACCGGCGGAACCGTAAATGAAAAGTGGGTTGTAACGGGTACCGATCTCCTCCGCCGCGGATTGGGCGGCGGCATGGGAAAATTGGTTGCTGGCGCCGACGATAAAGGAGTTAAAGGTGTACTTTGGGTTAAGTGAAGCCACAGCGCATTCCTCCAAAAAGCTGAAATAGAGACAGATAAGAAACGGGGGCGCAGGCGAAAAAGCCCCTAAGACAATATATCAGATTGGGTAGGAGAGCGCAAGGCGGTCAGCGGTTTCCTGAAAGAGGAAGTAGGGGCGAAAAGGGGCGGAGCGCAAAGAGACAGGATAAATTTTAGACAAATTCGTTAGGTAAATTTAATTAAGGCGGTGATTTATCAATATTGATCAATTTTTAGGTCGGGCGCTTTTTTCCCGGCGATCTCTCACCAAAGGAAACTGCCCCGTACGATTTTATGACAGATGGCGGCGTTTTCCGGCTCGTAGATCAGGCGGGCTAATCGTTGCTCAATTGAAAGGGGAAAAGGAGCGGCTAATTTGCTGTCGTCCAGGATCAAAGCGTCCGCCTCATAGCCGGGGGCGAAGCTACCCACCTGACCAAAGAAAGCGCCGCCGCCGGCGGTGCCCAGGAAAAAGGCCTCAGGCACGGTCAGGGGCGGGCAGCTTTGATCTATCAGCCGCCAGTAAAGCTTGGACGCCTGTATCGCGTCGCTCATCGCCCGAAAGATGGAGGCGTGGCAGCCGCCGGCCACGTCGCTGCCCAGGCCCGCTGCCAGACCTTGAGATAGAAAGCGGCGGATGGGGGCGATCCCGGAGGCGAGGTTCATATTGGACTGCGGGCAATGAGCCACAAAGACGTTGTTTTCCCGCAGCAGGGCGATCTCCGCCGGGTCGGACCAAACGCAATGAGCCATGATCGTGGGGGTCTCACCGCCGAACAGGCCGAAATGGCGGTAAGCGTCGCCGTAATTAGCCGCCCAGGGGCAAAGTTCCTTGACCCAGGCGATTTCCGCCGGATTTTCCGAGAGATGGGATTGGGCCGGCAGGCCGTGGCGCCGCTGGATCTCGCCCAGACGCCCCAGCAGCTCATCGCTGCAGGAAGGGACGAACCTGGGGGTCAGGATCGGTTGGGTACGGCGGTATTTTCCCTGACAAGCCGCCAGCCAGGCTAAGGTAGCCTGAGCCGAGGACTCCGGGGTCTCCCGCAAGGCGGGGGGGCAGTTGCGATCCATATTGACCTTGCCCACCAGCGTCACCAGGCCGGTATCCTCCAGCAAATCCATCAGCAGCCCGGTGGCTGGCCCATGGCAGGTAGCGAAGACCGCCGCCCGGGTATTGGGGCCGTCTCGCAGCGCCGCCGCGAATTGGCCGTAAGCCGCGCGGGCGTAAGCCAGATCCTGATATTTCGCTTCCTCCGGAAACATATACCGCTCCAGCCAGGCCAGCAGCTCCAGATCCAAGCCGACGCTCCGGCAGGCGAATTGCGGGCCGTGGACATGGAGATC
Source organism: Peptococcaceae bacterium (assembly GCA_031265035.1). Classification (GTDB taxonomy): domain Bacteria; phylum Bacillota; class Peptococcia; order DRI-13; family UBA5745; genus JAISDE01. The sequence continues at coordinate 24,363 of JAISDE010000082.1, forward strand.
CACCAGCCCGGGGAGAATCAGCCGGCCCGAGTAGTCGTAAAGGGGGAGTTGGGCGTATTGGGGCGGCAAAACGACATAAGCGCCCCGGGAATGCCCATCCTCGCAAATCAAATAGCCGTCAGGGATCGTAGCCAGGGTAGCCAGATCCCGGCTATAGCAGATATCGCCCTTGAGGACGAACTTATCTTGTTTAATCATTTAACGGAGAGACCTCCCGATCAGGCGCCCGGTAGATACAAACCCTGTCCCGCCCGCTGTTTTTGGCGTCGTACAAAGCGGTATCCGCCTCGCCCACCAATTCCTCAAAATTCTGCTCCCGGCTATAATCCACAGGGGCGACACCTATGCTGATGGTGATGCCAAAGGAGCCGGAGGCGGACATAAAGGAAAGCTGCTTGACCTCCTCCCGAATAGACTCCGCGATAACAGCGGCGCCGTCGCCCGGCGCGCCGGGCAGCCACACGCAAAATTCCTCGCCGCCGTACCGGCCGCTGATGTCCGTATGACGCAGCCGGGTAAGCAGGATTTGGGCCACGTCCACCAAGACCTTATCGCCGCAAGCGTGGCCGTGGGTATCGTTGACGCTCTTGAAATGATCCAAGTCCATCATCAAAACGCTGCCGTCATTCTGATTGCGCCGGCATAAATCAAAGTCCCGCTGGGCGGCGGAAAAAAAAGTTCCCCGATTGTAAAGGCCGGTCAAGCCGTCATGCCGGGCGATCTGGCGCAGCTCTTGCATCAGACGGTGGTTTTCGGTCACGTCATAGAGCAGGATAGCGGTGCCTAAAACCCGGTCGGAGGTCTCCAGAGGCGAGCGGGAAACCCTGAGATATAATGGCTCACTATTTTTATCCAGGGTAAATTCAGTATTGTCCTCGGCGGCGTTAAAGAGGCGGGCGGGAAAATCCGGGACACTCTGTATGGAGACGCCCCGACTGGCCTGCCGCAAAGCCGGGAAATAGTTGAAAGCGGTGTCATTGGCGTCCATGAAGCAGCCGTTGGTATCCAACAATATGAACGCGTCCTTCATATTTTGCACGACCATATCCCGGCCCAGGCTTTGCCAGTCCGGTTGCCGGAACCGCATCAAAAACCAGCCCAGTAGCGCCGAGGATAATACCAGCGCCAAGGGGGTGGGATCCCAGCCGTCAGGCACGAACTCGGTCAGGCGAAAAATTTGCGCCATTAAAGGCAAAATCCCGGCGAAAATAAAAAGCGTGATATATTTCTTTTCCTGGGGGCGGGAGTGTAAAAGGCTCCGAAAGAGGATGGCGCAGCCCAGGGCCGAGAGCAGGAGATTGTAGATGAAATTGAAATAGTACAGCGGGCCTGGCATGACAACCAGATGGGGCAGCCAGCCCGTGTCGACAAACGCCAGGTCGATGTAATACAGGCGCTGCGCCGGCCAGGTGAAAACTAAAGCGGTGATCAGGGCGGATGGGGCGGTCAGCAGAAAAAGCAGCTTTTTTTGCCGTAAAAGCCAGTTGACGTAATCCAGGCAGAACATGAGGAAAAAAGGGCCGACAAAGGGTATGCCCAAATAAGCGACCTTGCAGGCGATGACCGCGGCGGCCAGGGAAGGCGACGTGACCTCAAGCAAATAGCCGACCGTCAGCGCGCAAACGGCGAGAGAAAGCAGCACATAATGAGTCATACGCCTTTCCCGCCAATTCAGCAGGGAGATAAAAAGCAGTACGACAGAAAAGGCTGCCGCGATATACTGTAGAACCAAGGCATACGGCATAGTGTGCTACCCCTCAAGTTTTCTCGCTCGCGGCGACCGCGGCGGAATAACCTTATTATATCGAATCAAAGACGAAAAGGCAAATTTAAGGTTTTGCCTGGCAAATAGGCGTCTAATGGTCTACGTTACCGCCTGTCATTCCAGGTTTATCCGGAGTAACCCCGGCCCGTTTCATCTGTCATTCCGGGCCGCCGGCCTTGACCAGGCCGGGGATCCACAGCACCTGACTCCCTTGGGCCAGCAAGGGCAGGATGTCCCGTAGGGCGGGCGGAATTTTCCGCTCGTTGAGATAAGCCTTTAATTTTTTGCGGCCATAAGGCAGCCGCAACCAGTCTCCCGGCTGGCGTCCCCGCAGCGCCGGCCAGGGCGTCCCCGCCGCCCAGGGGCAAAGGTATCGCTCCGACAGGCGCCACGCGCCCGTGCCGGCGCTGGCCTCGTCGCCTGCTTCACAGTCTGCCCCGTCGTCTGGCCCGGCGCCTGCCTCGCGGCCCGTGCCGGCGCTGGCCTCGTCGCCTGGCCCATAGCCTGTCCTGAAGCCTGCCGCCGCCTGAAAAAGAACCGTTCCCGTCAGCTCGCCGTCGGGCGGCGCCCAGCTGGCGGAGAATCGCCCGCCGCCGTCGCCCCAGGTCGTCGTCTGTCCCGGCGCCAGTTGCCGCTCAGGTGGGACAGGCGACAGGATCGGCGCGGGCGCTGCCGTTTGCCCGTCGCTGCCTGCC
>JAISDE010000107.1 GCA_031265035.1 Peptococcaceae bacterium
GGCGACGGTAGATGAGCCGGTCGGGGCGGGAGCGACCGGGGCGGCCGAGGCGGGGGCAGCGCCGGGGGCCGCGCCGGGGGCCGCCCCGTCAGCGCTGGACGCGGCCCCAGCGTCGCCGGTCGCGCCGCCAGCGTCCTCGGCGCCAGTATCTCCGCTGACGGTGGCCCTCTGGGATTTTGGCGCCAAGGGGGGCATCAAGGAGGAATTGCTGCGCCGGGGCTGCCGGGTGATCACTGTGCCGGCGGCCTGGACGGCGGAGCGGATTTTGGCCTGTCGGCCGGATGGCGTCTTATTGAGCAACGGACCTGGGGATCCGGCGGAAAATACGGCGATTATCCGGGAACTGCGGGTTTTGTGCGGCCAAAAGCTACCGATTTTCGGCATTTGCCTGGGCCATCAGCTTTTAGCCCTGGCCCTGGGCGGCCGGACGGAAAAGATGAAATACGGCCATCGGGGCGCCAACCAGCCGGTGCGGGACCTGGAACTGGGGCGGGTGCTGATCAGCAGCCAAAATCACGGCTACGCCGTCAGCCTGGAGCATTTGCCGCTCCGTGCCACCCTGCGGTTTGTCAACGCCAACGACGGCACCTGCGAGGGGTTGACCTATCTGGAGCTGCCCGCCTTTTCCGCTCAATTTCATCCCGAGGCTTGCGCCGGGCCATTGGACGCCCGGTATCTCTTTGACCGGTTTATCGCTTTGATGAGGGGAGAAAAACGCCATGGCGCTTGATCCGGATATCCGTAAAGTGCTGGTGATCGGCTCGGGCCCGATTGTGATCGGGCAGGCGGCGGAATTTGATTACGCCGGCACTCAGGCTTGTCGGGCCTTGAAAGAGGAAGGGCTGCAAGTGGTATTGGTCAATTCCAATCCGGCTACCATCATGACGGATGAGGCCATGGCCGACGCGATTTATATTGAGCCGCTGACGCCGGAGACGGTGGAGCGGATCATCGCCCGGGAGCGGCCGGACAGCCTGCTGGCCAGCCTGGGCGGCCAAACGGCTCTGACCCTGGCGATGCGGTTGAGCCGGAGCGGCTGCCTGGAAAAATACGGGGTACGCCTTTTGGGGATTGAGCCGGACGCCATTGACAAGGCGGAGGATCGGCAGATGTTCAAGGATGTGATGACGGCTATCGGCCAGCCGGTGATCCCCTCGGTGGTGGCGACGACGGTGGCGGAGGCGCTGACTTTCGCGGCGACGACAGGCTATCCGGTCATCGTTCGGCCGGCCTTCACGCTGGGGGGCGCCGGCGGCGGCATCGCCGAGACGCCGGCGGCTTTGCGGGAGATTGGGGAACGGGGGTTGCGGCTGTCGCCGATCCATCAGGTGCTGGTGGAGAAAAGCGTCGCCGGCTGGAAAGAGATCGAGTTTGAGGTGATGCGGGACGCCGCCGGCAACGGGATTACTGTCTGCTCCATGGAAAATCTGGATCCGGTGGGGGTTCATACCGGGGACAGTATTGTGGTGGCCCCGGCCCTGACCCTATCGGATAAGGAATACCAAATGCTGCGCCAGGCGGCGCTGCGGATTATCGAGGCCCTGGATATCAAGGGCGGCTGCAATTGCCAGTTCGCCCTGCACCCGGACAGCTTCAATTACGCGGTGATTGAGGTCAACCCCAGGGTTTCCCGTTCCTCCGCCCTGGCGTCTAAGGCCACCGGTTATCCCATCGCCAAGGTGGCGGCCAAGATCGCCGTGGGCTATACGCTGGACGAGATCAAAAACGCCGTGACCCAAAAGACCTGCGCCTGCTTTGAGCCGGCCCTGGACTATGTGGTGCTGAAATTCCCCAAGTGGCCTTTTGATAAATTTGTCTACGCCAGCCGGCGATTGGGGACGCAGATGAAGGCCACCGGCGAGGTGATGGCCATCGCCGCCGGCTTTGAGCAGGCGTTGATGAAAGCGGCCCGGGGCGCGGAACTGTCCTTGGATACCTTGCGGCTGCCCCGGTTGGCGGGGGAGACGACGGCGGATATCCGGGCCATGCTGCGGGAATGTGACGACCGCCGGCTGTTTGTGGTGTTTGAGGCGTTGCTGCGGGGCGTGACGCCGGAGGAAATCCACCAAAGCACCGCTATTGACCGGTGGTTCATCGGCAAGCTGGGCAATCTGGCGGCCATGGAGCGACGGCTGATGGATCAGCGGCGGGACGGCGGCGAGGCTGCTGACGCCGAGACCAGCGCCAGCGGTGGGGCTGCCGCCGCGGCTGATGCCGCCGCCGCGGCTGATGCCGCCGCTGCTGATGCCGCCGCTGCTGCCAGCGGCGCCAGCGGCGAGGCTACCGCCGCCGCCCCCGCCGCCTATCTGGACGACGAGCTGTACCTCGCCGCCAAAAAGCTGGGCTACCCCGACGGCGCCATCCGCCGGCTCGCGGGCAAGGCTATCCGGCGCCCGCTGTGGGCCGGCTTTAAAATGGTCGACACCTGCGCGGCGGAATTCGCGGCGGTAACCCCCTATTTTTACAGCGACTACAGCCGGCCGGCGCCGGGCAGCGACCAGGCCGGCGACGACGAGGCGGCGGCCTTTCTGGCCGGGCGGGATCAGGGCAAGCGGCGGGTGATCGTCTTTGGCTCCGGCCCCATACGCATCGGCCAGGGGATCGAGTTCGACTACGCCTCTGTCCACTGCGTCCGCTCCCTGCGGCGGCTGGGTTTTGAGGTAATCATCATCAACAACAACCCGGAGACGGTATCCACCGATTTTGATACCGCCGACCGGCTGTATTTTGAGCCGCTGACGCCGGAGGACGCTCTGCGGGTGGTACGGACAGAAAAGCCCTACGGCGTGGTCGTGGCCTTCGGCGGCCAAACCGCCATCAAGCTGACCCGGCATATGGAGGCGGCGGGAGTACGGATCCTGGGCACCACCGGCGACAGCATCGACGCCGCCGAGGATCGGGAGCGCTTCGACGCTCTACTGGAAAAGTTGTCCCTGCGCCGGCCCAAGGGCGCCAGCGTGACCACCGCGGCCGAGGCGGTGGCGGCGGCGGAGGCCTTGGGCTATCCGGTGCTGCTGCGGCCCTCCTATGTCCTGGGCGGGCAAAATATGATCATCGCCTTTTGCCGGGAGGACGCGGAGGAATATATGGATATTATCCTGGCGGGCAATCCTGAAAGCCCGGTGCTGATCGACAAATACGTCATGGGAACGGAGATCGAGGTGGACGCCATCTGCGACGGGGAGGAAATCCTGGTGCCCGGCATTATGGAGCATATTGAGCGGGCCGGCGTCCACAGCGGCGACTCCATCGCCGTTTATCCCGCCTGGAATCTCAGCGGCCAGGTGACGGAACGGGTTTTGGATTGCACCAAGCGGCTGGCCCTGGCCCTGGGGACCAGAGGCTTGATCAATATCCAGTACGTGATCAGCGCCAATCAGGTTTATGTGATCGAGGTAAATCCCCGTTCCTCCCGCACGATCCCCTATATGACCAAGGTGACGGGCGTGCCGATGGTGGATTTGGCCACCCGCGCGATGCTGGGGGAGAAATTGCGGGACATGGGCTTTGGCGTCGGCCTGTACAAAACGATGCCCTATGTGGCGGTAAAGGTGCCGGTATTTTCCTTTGAGAAATTGTCGGATGTGGATACCCAGCTGGGTCCGGAGATGAAATCCACCGGGGAGGTGCTGGGAATCGGCAAAACCAGGGAGGAAGCCTTGTATAAAGGCCTGGTGGCGGCCGGCTACAGTATGAAAAAGCAGGGCGGGGTGCTGATGTCCGTGCGGGAGACGGATCATCCGGAAATCCCGGAGGTGGCCAGAAAGTTTTATGACCTGGGCTTTGTCCTTTACGCTACCGCCGGGACGGCGGCGGCGATCCGGCGGGCCGGCATGAATGTGACGGAGGTCAACAAAATCCACGCCTCCCCTACCAATAATGTGGCGACCCTGATCGACAGCGGCCAGGTGGACTACGTGATCTCCACCTCCGCCAAGGGCCGGGATCCCCGGCGGGACAGCGTGCGGATTCGCCGCCGGACGGTGGAGCGCTCTATCCCCTGCCTGACTTCCCTGGATACCGCCGGCGCGCTGGCGGACAGCCTGATGAGCCGCTATTCCCAGAGCCGCACGGAGTTGGTGGATCTCAATACCATGCGGCGGCAGCCCCTGCGGCTGAATTTTGTCAAAATGCAAAGCTGCGGCAACGACAATATTTACTTTGACTGCCTGAGCGGCGAGATCCCGGCGGCGCCGGAATCCCTGGCCGTCTGGATCTCCGACCGGCGCTACGGGATCGGCGGCGACGGGTTGGTGCTGATCCTGCCCTCGGACAAAGCGGACGCCAGGATGCGGATGTTCAATATTGACGGCAGCGAGGGGGAAATGGCCGGCAACGCGGCCCGCTGCGTCGGCAAATATTTGTACGACAAGGGCATTGTCAGCCGGCGGCGGCTGACCATCGAGACAGGCGGCGGCGTCAGGGAGCTGCGGCTGTATCTGGAAAACGGTCGGGCCAGCTCCGTCCAGGTCAATATGGGCGCGGCGATCCTGACGCCGGCCCTGGTGCCGGTGGCCCTGCCGCTGGCGGCGGAGAGCCGGCCGATCATTGGCCGGAAATTAAAAATCCGGGGCCTGGGCCAAACCCTGCCCCTGACCTGCCTTTCCCTGGGCAATCCCCACTGCGTCGTGTTTCGGGATAGCCTGGAGGATTTGGATATCGCCCGGATCGGGCCGTTGTTTGAGCATGATCCGTTGTTTCCGGAGCGAATCAATACCGAGTTTGTCCTGGTCAGGGATCGGCACAATCTGCGGATGCGGGTTTGGGAGCGGGGTAGCGGCGAGACCTGGGCCTGCGGCACCGGGGCCTGCGCGGCGGCGGTGGCGGCGGTGCTGAACGGGTATTGCGATTATGACGAGGATATCACTGTCAGGCTGAAGGGCGGCGATCTCATCGTCCGCTACGGCTCCGACGGTACGGTATATAGGACGGGGGAAGCCAAAAAGCTGTTTGAGGGGGTCGTGGAGATATGACCAAAAAGCTGTTGGAGGGGGTCGCGGGGTTATGACCAAAAAGCTGTTGGAGGGGGTCGCTGGGTTATGACCAAATATGTGTTTGTTACCGGTGGCGTGGTATCCGGCCTGGGCAAAGGGATTACCGCCGCTTCCCTGGGGCGTTTGCTGAAGGCCAGGGGCCTGCGGATCGCCGCGCAGAAATTGGATCCCTATATCAATGTGGATCCGGGTACCATGAGCCCTTATCAGCATGGCGAGGTCTTTGTCACCGAGGACGGGGCGGAGACGGATCTGGATTTGGGTCATTATGAGCGGTTCATCGATGAGAACCTCAACCAGTTCTCCAACCTGACTACGGGACGGGTTTACTGGAATATTTTGGAGAAGGAGCGGGACGGGGCCTTTTTGGGCAAGACCGTGCAGGTCATCCCCCATGTGACAGACGAGATCAAGGGTTTTGTTTATTCCGTGGGGAACCAGACCGGGGCCGACGTGGTTATCACGGAGATCGGCGGCACGGTGGGCGACATTGAGAGTCAGCCTTTTTTGGAGGCGATTCGCCAAATTTCCCATGAGGTGGGCCGGGACAATTGCCTCTTTGTCCATGTGACCCTGGTACCCTATCTGAAAAGCGCCCGGGAGCACAAGTCCAAGCCCACCCAGCATTCGGTGAAGGAGCTGCAAAAGGCGGGTATAATGCCGGATTTGCTGGTCTGCCGCTGCGACGAGTCGCCGGGCCGGAATTTGCTGGAGAAAATCGCCTCTTTGTGTAATGTGCCCAGGGAGTGCGTCATTGAGAACCTGACACTGCCGGTGCTGTATCAGGCGCCGCTGATGTTTGAGGAACAGGGCATGGCGGAGATCGTCTGCCGCAAATTGGGCCTGACCACCGGGCCGGCGGATCTGACGGCCTGGAAGGATATGCTGCGGCGGCTGCAAGCGCCGACCGGCCAGGTGACGATAGCGCTGGTGGGCAAATATGTCCAGCTGCATGACGCCTATCTGTCCGTGGCGGAGGCGCTGCGTCACGCCGGGGGGGAAAACCGCGCCCAGGTGGAGATCCGCTGGGTCAACGCCGAAAAGGTGACCGAGGAGCGGATAGACGAGCTGTTGGCTGGCGCGGCGGGTATTTTGGTGCCCGGCGGCTTCGGCGAGCGGGGGATCGAGGGAATGATTCTGGCGGCCCAATACGCCCGGGAAAAACGGCTGCCCTATCTGGGCATCTGCCTGGGTATGCAAATCGCCGTGATCGAGTTTGCCCGCCATGTCCTGGGGCTGGCGGCGGCCAACTCGACGGAGTTTCAGCCGGCGACGCCCTACCCGGTGATCGATCTAATGCCTGATCAGCACGGGGTCATGGAAATGGGCGGCACGCTGCGGCTGGGGGCTTATCCCTGTGTCGTCGCCCCCGGTTCACGGCTGGCGGCGGTTTACGGCGCCGACGAGATCAGCGAGCGCCACCGCCATCGGTATGAGTTTAGCAGCGCCGGGCGGGCCGACTATGAGGCGGCGGGGATGCGGGTCGCCGGGATTTCCCCCGACGGCCGGTTGGTGGAGGCGATTGAGCTGGCGGACAGCCCCTTTTTCATCGGGACGCAATACCATCCGGAATTCAAAAGCCGGCCCAACCGCGCCCATCCCTTGTTTCGGGAATTTGTGGCGGCGTCCTGCCGCCAGGGCGGCTGATAAAGCGTCATCGCTAAGGAGGAAGAAATATGTGCGGAATTATCGGCTATACCGGCGACAGGGACTGCGTGGGGATCATCTTGCGGGGGCTGGAGCGGCTGGAATACCGGGGCTACGACTCCGCCGGCCTGGCGGTGCTGGAGGACGGGCGGGTGGATATCCGCAAGGCCCAGGGCCGGCTGTCCAATCTGGCGGAGCTGGTAAAGGCCAGCCCCGTCCGGGGGAACATCGGGATCGGCCATACCCGCTGGGCCACCCACGGCGAGCCTTCGTATATCAACGCCCATCCCCACGCCGACGCCAATCAGCGGCTGGCTATCGTCCACAACGGCGTCATCGAGAACAGCTACACCCTGCGCCAGGGCCTGGCCCAAAAGGGGATCGCTTTTATCTCCGAGACGGACACGGAAGTGGTGGCGCAGCTTTTAGGCTATTATCACACCGGGGAGATGCTGACCACCCTGTATCGGGTGCTGCCCATGCTGGAAGGCTCCTTCGCCCTGGCCATTCTGGATCGGGAGCGGCCGGACACCATCTACTGCGCCCGGAAAGGCGGACCATTGATCGTGGGCCGGGGCGCCGGCGGCAGCCTGATCGCCAGCGATATTCCGGCGATCCTGAGCTACAGCCGGGATATCTTCTTTTTGGGCGAGGCGGAGATCGGGGCGGTGACGCCGGAGGGCGTCAGTTTTTACGACAGCCTGGGCAACCCCCTGGAGAAAACCAGCGTTCATATCGACTGGGATATCGACGCGGCGGAAAAGGACGGCTATCCCCATTTCATGCTAAAGGAAATCCATCAGCAGCCCAAGGTGCTGGAGGAAACGCTGCGCCATTATGTGGACATGGAAAAGCTGGCTGTCCGCCGGGAGCGGATGCCTTTCACGCCGGCCGAGGCCAAGGCGCTGCGCCGGCTGACCCTGATCGGTTGCGGCACGGCCTATTACGCCGGCTTGATGGGCCAGAGCCTGATCAGGCGGCTGGCCAGGCTGCGGGCGGATTGTGAGATAGCCAGCGAGTTTCGCTACAGCGAGCCGCTGATCGAGGCGGACGAGGCGTTTATCGCCATCAGCCAGTCCGGGGAGACGCTGGATACCGTCGCCGCCCTGCGGCTGGCCAAGGCCGCCGGCCGACCGGTGATCGCCCTGTGCAACGTGATCGGCAGCACCGTCGCGCGGGAGGCGGATCAGCTGATGTACACCCTGGCCGGGCCGGAAATCGCCGTGGCTTCCACCAAGGCTTATTCCGCCCAGGCGCTGACCCTGATGATCCTGGCCCTGGATCTGGCTCATCTGCGGGGGCATATGACGACGGCGGAATTAAAGACGGCCCTGCGCGCGCTGGGGGAGATCCCCGGCCAGGCCGAGAGGCTACTGGGGCAAAAGGAGCGGATCCAGTATTTCGCCAGCCGCCACTTCAATTGCAAAAAGATTTTTTTCATCGGCCGGCTGGAGGATTATTATCTGGCGATGGAGGCGGCGCTGAAGCAGAAGGAGATTTCCTACATTCACTCGGAGGCGTACAGCGCCGGTGAGCTAAAGCACGGGCCACTGGCCCTGATTGAGGAAGGCGCCTTGGTGATAGCCCTGGCCACCCAGAGCCGCGTCCTGGACAAGACGATGAGCAACCTGCTGGAGGCCAAGGCCCGGGGCGGCAAGGTGGTGGCGGTGGGGCAGTCGCCTACCCCGGAGCTGCTGGCGGCGGCGGAGGTCTGGGAGCTGCCGGCGGCGGACGAGCGCTTCGCGCCGCTGCTGGGCGCGATCCCCATGCAGCTGTTCGCCTATTATATGGCGCTGCAATTGGGCAGGGATATCGACAAGCCCCGCAACCTGGCCAAAAGCGTCACCGTGGAATAGGTGGAATAAGCCGCGAAACCGCGAAGCTGCGAAAAAAACTGCGAAAAAAAATTTTTTCGGCGGCCGGGATTTGTGATGTTTGTGTGACCGATTTGTGATATAATGAGAAAAAGGTGCCAAAATTTATTTTTTCTCCGGGGACGCGCGGGCTGAAAGGCGGGTGAGCGGATGGGGCGCCGGCGGTGTCTGAGCCGGGTCTGTATTTGAGGAAACCGGGCCGGGGAAAGGTTTTTTTACCGGAGAACGCCATTCTCAAAGTTAGTTTATATTGTCGAATGCGCGCTGGTCTTATGCCGTTTCCATTGCGGCGGCGTTACCGCCGCCGGCCGAGGCGGGTATCTGCCCCTCGGTAGCGCGGATGGGTATACCTTCCCGCACAGCCTGTTTTTGCCGCGGCGGAATTTTTTCCGCCGCGGTTTTGCGCGCTTTTGTCGAGCCCGCTCCCGCTTTTTACCCCTGTGCGAATCGGTATACCCATCCGCGCTACCGAGGGGCAGATACCCGCCTCGGCCGGCGGCGGTAACGCCGCCGCAATGGAAACGGCATAAGACCAGCGCGCATACGACAATATAAACTACCTTTGAGAATGGCGTTCTCCGCTAAAAAAACCTTTCCCCGGCCCGGTTTCCTCAAATACAGACCCGGCTCGGACACCGCCGACGCCC
>JAISDE010000110.1 GCA_031265035.1 Peptococcaceae bacterium
CTTCGCCCCGGCGTGGCGGCGGGACTGCTGAAACCGGAAGACGCCGTCGCTACGGTGAGGCGGGCCTTGGAGCTTTGCCCCGAAATCTCGGTGGTGGGTATAGCGGGGCCGGGAGATACCCTGGCGACGCCTCACGCCCTGGAAACACTCAGGCTGGTTCACGCCGCTTACCCGAACCTCATCAAATGCCTGTCCACCAACGGGCTGAACCTGCCCGGCAAGGCGCGGGCCTTGTGGGACGCGGGGGTAAGAACCATCACCGTCACGGTGAACGCCGTCAACCCCGACATCCTCGAAAAAGTTGTGGCCTGGGTGGAGGGCGGCCGCGATCTAACCGCCGCCCAGCTGCGAGGTATAGGCGAGTGCGCCGGCTTGGGCATAACCGTAAAGGTAAATACGGTGCTCATCCCTGGCGTGAACGGCGCCCACATCCCGGAGATCGCCAAAACTGTCGCCGAGGCCGGCGCGGCGCGGCACAATATTATCCCGCTGATTCCCCAGAACGAATTCGCCGGCGCGCCGCCCCCCACCTGTGAGGAAATAGAGAAGGCCCGGCGGGAGGCGGGGGTTTATCTTGAGCAATTCCGCCATTGTAAGCATTGCCGGGCCGACGCCTGCGGCATTCCCGGCGTCAGCGAGGTATCGAAAGAATTATATCAGGGCCGGGAATTGGAGACCTTCTCCCATGGCTGAAACTATACTGGCGAGATCGCTACAAGAGACTAACTATATCAGGAGGCACACTATGTCGGATTTTTCGGATTTTATTGAGAGTCCTCGCTCCGCCTGCGCTCTGGCCGGGGCGTTGTCGGCAATCGGGAACTTACCGGAGGTGATACCGATTATCCACACCTCCCTGGGCTGCGGCGGCAACCTGGCGAACTCGGTGGCCTTCGGGGCGGGCTATCTCGGCGGCGGCTACTGCAGCGGCGGCGCGGCGCCTAGTACAGGCGTGACGGAAACGGAAATCGTCTTCGGCGGCGGCGACCGTCTGGCGGAGCAAATCAGCAGCACCTTTGAGCTGATTGACGGCAAGCTGTACATCGTCGCCACGGGCTGTATGACCGAGATGATCGGCGACGACGCGGCGGGGATCGTCAGCAATTTCCGCGATGGGGTCAAGCCGATTCTCGCGGTAAGCACGCCCAGCTTCAAGGGCGACAGCTACCACGGCTACGAAATCGCGCTTGACGGCATTTTCAACCATTACCTGCCCCGAGCAAAGGCAAACAACCCCAAGCTCGTCAACATATTCGGGCTTGTTCCGGGATACGATCCCTTCTTTCGCGGCGACCTGGAGGAAATTGAGCGGCTGCTCATCGCCCTGGGCCTGGAGGTCAATACCTTCTTCACGCCGGGGCAGACCTTTGAGAACCTTACCTCCGCCCCCGCCGCCGCCCTGAATATCGTCCTGTCCCGGGTCTGGGGCCTGGAGCTGGCGGAGCGCTTCGCGGAACGCCACGCCACTCCCTATATCGCCACGGACTTGCCCATTGGGCCGGAGGCCACGGACGGATTCCTGCGCTTGATCGCCCAGCGCTTGGGGCTAGAGGCGGAAAGCGTGATTGAGCGGGAAAACGAGGTATTCTACGGCTATTTCGAGCGGTGCGCCGACGCTTTTTGCGACGGTGATTTAAAATTTTACGCCATAACCGTCGCCAACTCCACCTACGCCATCCCCCTTTCCCGATTCGTATCAAGGGAGCTTGGCTGGATAGTCCTTGACACATTCGTCACGGACAAACTGACGGCCGAGCAGAAAGCCGCTCTTGATCGCGAGCATCCGATCCAGTTCGTCGCGGGCGTACAGGAGATAGCCAGGGCAATCAACCGCGACCATCCCAAGGGCGGGGGACAGAGATATTTCGACGACATAACACCGCTGTACATCATCGGCAGTACCCTGGAAAAGCGGACGGCGGCGGCCAGGGGCGCCAGGCATCTGTCAGTGAGTTTTCCCGCTTACGACAGGTTCATCACCGACCGGGGATACGCGGGCTATCGGGGGGGCTTGCATTTGTTTGAGGATTTAATCGGTCAGATTATGTCCGTGAAATCATAGGAGGAGGCAAAGATGAGTTATGATGAGTTATTATGAGCAAAGCGCGCCACCCCCCCGGGATTCGCGGCTGAAAATCGGCGACAGCTACGCGGGGAACGCCCGGGGATTGGTGGATTGCGGCCGGGACGGCTGCCTGCTACAAAAAGGGCGGGGCTTCTGGCAGACGAATGCCTGCCAAATGATGCTGAGTCTAATGATGGCGGTGACGGTGGAGAACTCCCTTATCGTCATACACGCTCCCGGCGGCTGCGGGGCCATGCTGCACCCGCTGTCCGCCCAGGCCGCGAAAGGAAAAGGCCGGCGCGGTAAAACTCCCGCCGCGCCGCCCTGGCTGTCAACCAATCTTACGGAGGCGGACGTCATCGGCGGCGGCGAGCGCAAGCTGCGGGAAACGATAGAGTACGCGGACAGGGAATTTCGCCCGGAGATTATTTTCGTCGTCGTCACTTGCGCTCCCAGTATTATCGGCGACGACGCCGAGGAGGTGGTCAGGCAAACGCGTTCCGCCGTCAACGCGGACGTTGTGAGCCTTCACTGTCCGGGGTTCGGGAGCCGCGTCGTCGCCTCCGCCTATGACGCGTTCTATCATGGGATTCTGCGGGGCCTGGAACTGACTCCCAAGCCTTGGGTTGATTCCCGACCGCGACCGGGCGGCGGCCCCGCGACGGAGCTGGCGGAGAAAAAATATCAATCGCGAAAAAGCCGAACGGTAAATGTATGGAACGCCACAAGCATCGGCGCCGACGACGAGGACGAGGTAAAGCGGCTGCTGTCCGCTCTGGGGCTGAGCGCGAGGTTCTTCGCCGAGTATTCCTCCCGGGACGAGCTGCGGCAGGTGTCGGAGGCGGCGCTAAACGTCAGTATGTGCAATGTCCACGACGACTATATCCTGAAATATCTTGATGAGAAATTCTCCGCGCCCTATGTTATCGCCGGGATGCCTATCGGATTTCGGCACACCCGCCAGTGGCTGCTGAGGGTCGCGGAACGTTTCGGGCTTGAGAAAGAGGCGGCGGCCCTGGCCGATGATGAGGAAAAACTGGCCCGGAAAGCCATCGCGCCCTTTGTGGCGCAAACGCGAGGCAAGAGCGTACTCATCTGCGGCGGCGTGGTTCGCGTGGGCGCGGAGGCTACGACCCTGGCCGAGCTGGGGTTCAAGATCCTCGGCATTCGCGCTTACCACTACGACGACGGCGCGGAACCGATTTACGCGGATCTGGCGGAAAACCTGCCCGACGCTCCCGTAGCGGTGAGCAATCAGCTTTTTGAGCTGACCCACCAGATCAAAAGCCTAAAACCCGATTTAGTCATCTCCCACAACGGGACTCAGGGCTATATCGCCAAGCTCGGCGTTCCGGCGATCCAACTGTTCAGCCCCGACGGCGCCTTCTTCGGCTACACCGGGCTATACCGAATTCTGCGGCGGATTGTGTTTGAGCTCAAGAACACGTCATACCGCGACAGGCTGTCCCAGCGGGTCAGGCTGCCGTACAGGCAAAGCTACTTTGAGGGCGACGCCTTCAAGTATATCAAGAACTAAAACCGCTGAGAAAAAATTTACCAAAAAATTTAAGGAGCAGCTCTATGACAAATATCAACACATTTTTGGTCAAAGGACCCCAGGATCCTGACCCACTTTATCACGGTGTCGTACCGCCGGTTTATCTCACAACCACTTATCATAACGCGCGTTTCGGCCAGCCGGGGGCCTTCGGCTACTCCCGGGGCGGCAATCCTACCCGGGCCTACCTGGAAGCGCTGATCGCCCAGTTGGAAGAAGGAAAATACGGCTTCGCCTTCGCCTCGGGCATGGCGGCCAACGCGGCGGCCCTGGCGGTGCTGAAAGCCGGGGATAAGCTGCTGGTCACCCGCAATGTTTACGGCGGCACCTTGACTCTGCTGAACAACATTTACCAAAATTTCGGGATTTCTTACGAATTAATCGACACCAGCGATTTGGCTGAGGTGGAACGCCGTATTACCCCCGAGACCAAGGCCGTATTCATTGAGACTCCTTCCAACCCTATGCTGGATATCGCGGATATTGCCGGACTGGCCCGCCTGGCCAAAAAGCGTAAGCTGATTACCATCGCCGACAATACCTTCATGTCGCCCTATCTGCAAAAGCCCCTGGCATTAGGCGCCGATATCGTGGTGGAAAGCGCCACCAAGTTTTTAAGCGGCCACAGCGACGTCATCGCCGGCGTAGCGGCTACCAACAGCCCGGAACTGGCGGAGCGTATCGGCACTTACCTGAGGGCCGGCGGCAGCATAGCCCAGCCCTTCGATTCTTACCTGCTGATTCGCGGCCTGAAAACTCTTGGCTTGCGCATAGACCGGCAGGTGGCCAATACGGAAAAGATTATCGCTTTTTTGGGCAAGCAGGCGGCGGTGGACAAGATTTATTACCCCGGCCTACCGGATCATCCCGGCCGGGAGACTCACGCCCGGCAGGCCAAAGCCCCCGGCTCGCTGCTGTCTTTTGAATTGAACGAAGCCTACGATATCCGACGGTTTTTCGACGCCTTCAAGATCCTGACCCATGGCGCCAGTCTGGGCAGCGTGGAAACCTTGCTGCAAAATCCCGCCAGTGGCAGCCATCGGCAATTCAGCCCGGGGCAATTGGCGGCGGCCGGTATCAAGCCTACCCTGATTCGCCTGTCGGTGGGAATCGAGGATCCCCAGGACGTCATCGAGGATCTGAGGCAGGCGTTCCAAGCCGCCGCCAAAGCCTAAAACCCCGTTTGGTGAAAGGAAGTAATGAATAATGAAAAATAAATTAACGCTAAAAAATAAAAATCGGCGCGAATCCCCGTTGACCTTCGCCGCCTCTCTGCTGCTTATCCTCAGCCTCAGCCTGACAGCCTGCGGCGGCGGTCAAGCCGGCGGCCAAGCCGGCGGTCAAGCCGGCAGTCAGGGCGGCGGTCAGGGCGGCGGCGCTGGCCAGGCCGCCGCCCCCAAAGACGAACTCACTATCGCCCTGGCCCCCGCCGCCATCGGCGCCCAACCCTTGGTCATCTATACGGAAAATAAGGGCTATTTCGAGGAAGAAGGCCTGACCGTACATTTTGAGACCGTGTCCTCCGGACAGTTTGAGGCCCTTTCCGCCGGGAAAATCGACGCCACCATGAACGGTATCACCCCGGGCCTCACTTATGGCGCCAAGGGCGCCAACGTCACACTCTTTGCCGGCACCGCTTCCGGCGGCGTCTTTGCCATCGCCCGAACCGACCGGGCGGAAGAACTGCGGGATCCGGCTAACTGGGCCGGCAAAAAACTGGTTACCACCACCCTCAGCACCTCCGAGCACGTCATCTCCACCGGATTGAAAGCCTACGGCATTGACTTCAGCTCGCAGGTCACCCACATTGAGGTAGACAGTGACGCCAACATTATTGAGGTCGTCCGCAAAGGCCAGGCCGACCTGGGCTTCCTGCTGCCGGAATACGGGACGAATATCAACGATTTGGATCTCAGTATCCTGTTTCCCATCACCGACCTGGTAGACGATTATGTCTGCTGCCGGCAAGCCGCCAACAGCGATGCTCTGACGGCGAAACGGGGGGCTTTTGTCAAATTCCTCCAGGCGCAAATCCGGGCGTATAAAGAATTTCTCGACGATCAGGACGCGGTTGTGACGCTTTTGGCCCAGCGCACCAATCAGGAGGAGGATTACGTGCGGGCTATCGTCTTCGATCCCGAACTCTCCGCTAACCGGAAAACCAATCCTGATCCGGATCTGCGCCGCACCCTGATCTTCTATCAATCCCTGGTGGAGCGGGGCTATCTGGACGGCAGCGCGCCGCTATCGGAGTTCTTCGACGTCTCGCTCTATGAGGAAGCCCTCAACAACATCCTGGCACGCTATCCCGACGATACCTTTTATCAGGAATTGAAAGTAAAATTTGAGGCCGACAACAAGAATCTCAGCGGCGAGTATCTGTAGCCGCGCCGGTGAAGGAGGGGCGATCCAACCATGCGGGGAGAAATTGAGATACGCGATCTCACTTTGGAATATGTAACGGATCATTCGCGGTTCCTGGCCCTGGAAAATATCAACCTGACCATAAAAGGCGGCGAGTTTGTCTGTCTCATCGGACCCAGCGG
>JAISDE010000147.1 GCA_031265035.1 Peptococcaceae bacterium
AAATCCAGGCGAGGTTGGTATTGGCGTAAAAGGCGATCCGCGCGCCATCGGGGCTCCAGGCGCAATATCTGACGTTGGCGGGCCGTTCCGCCAGCTCCGCCGCCAGAACGCCGTCGACGGCGCTGTAAACCCGCAGGCGTCCGGCCCCGTCGGCGCAGAGAATGTATTGCCCGTCGGGACTCCAGGCGGCCTCCCGCACCGCGTCGCCGCCGATGTTGAGACTGAGTTGTCTTTCCCCGCGGCTGTTCCAAATATTGATCAGATGCTCCGGGTCGTCATCCCATCGCCGATAGGTCAGGAGCCGATCGGGGTCGGTGGGGCTCCACAGGGGGTAGATATGATTCTGCCCTTCGGGGGAGTCGGGGTTATGACGAAAACGGGATTTTTCCGCCCCCGTCGCCAGATCGAGTATCTGCGCCCAATCGGTCTGGGCGTTCAGTACCAGCAGCGTGGCGTCGGCGTTGGCGGCGGCGTTTTGGATCTGGGCGTTGGCGGCCCCTATCCGGGCGGGCGTTATGAATAGCCAGTAGCTGTCGGCGGGATCCCAGATGGCGACCTCGTTCACCCCCTGGATCAGCAGCCGCCCGCTGTCGTCCCGCAGCCAGCTCAGGGTCGCGATTTGGGGAACGCCGCTGCCGGTCGTCAGCGGATAGCTGTCCCGGCGCAGCGTTTGGCCGCTGGGGACGTCGTAGGTCCGGAGCTGCCCGTCAAAGGTGGAGCTGACGGCGATCCTGCCGTCGGGACTCAGCAGGGTGTCCCATAGCACCGCTTCCCCCGTCATCGCCAGGGTACCGGGCGCCTCATCCTCATCCCGCCGCGCGAAGATGTGAAAAGCGCCGTCGTTGTGTTCCAGCAAGACGGTATCGCTATTGAGAAAGACCGCCTCCAGCAGATCGCCAAAGCTGTCGAGGCGGCTTTTTATCTCGCCGTTGGCGGACTCGAAAAGATAGGCGCCCTGGTTGTCGGCGGCGCAAAGCAGCTCGTCGCCGTCCTCGCTCCAGCGAACGTTGCGCAGGACGAAGCCGGAACCGCTCAAATCCATCAACTCCCGGCCGGTGGCGACATCGTAAAGTCGGACGACGCCGTTGTCATAGCAAACCGCCAGCTTTGTCCCGTCGGGGCTGAAACGGGCCTCCAGCGCCTGATAATGATCCCGCTTCACGTGATCCGTCTCGTTGAGCGCGTAAAGCGGCAACGCGGTGGCGGGATTCCACAGGCTGACATAGCCTTCTTCCGTGATCACCGCCAAAGCCGCCCGGTTGGGGGAAAGCTCCAGAAAAATGATTTTGTCCCGAATGGGCAGGGAACGGAGGAAGGTTCCGGCGCTGGCGTCCCAAATCCGCACGGTATCGACGTCCTTTTCCCTGACAGCGTCGTGACCGGTGGCCAGCAGATAGGAGTAGGTCGAGGAATTTTGGCTCAGGGAAGCGCAGTTAAAGGGTGATTCAGCCACCAGGGAGGCGATCTGGCGGGTGGTGCCGGCGCTATTCGGGTTCGCCCAGTATTTGGCGATATTGGAGAAGCCGTAGATCAGCACGCCGCCCGACCAGGCTACGCCGCCCGCGGGTCTGAAATAGCCCTCATAGGCCAGGGGAATATCCTCGGAGAAGCTATCCTGGGACGGATAAACCATTTGAAAGTGATCGTCATAGACCAGATACGCGGCGGCCAGCACAGGCGGGAAGACTATCGCGCTGGGCTGCCCTTTCAAGGGGTCGAGACGGGCCTCGCCCAACAGCTCGCCGCTGCCGATATCCCGGATAAATATAGCGCCGTCGCCGACGGTAAAGAGCCTGTTCTCGTAAAGATGATAGGATCTGTACTGACGGGACAGGTTGTTGAGAGCGACCCCGTCGGCGCGATCAATGGTAAACAGCGGCTGAAAGCCGGTGTTGGCGGCGGTAGTCTCGCTATTACGCAGAGCGGTAACGGCTTCCTCCACCAGCGGGCGATCGGGGTGTCGCGTATCCTGGGGCAGCGCCTCCAAGGCCAGTAGGGTGGCGGTCACCCGATCCCCCTTGGCCAGTTGCCGCGCCGAAAGCTCGGCCAAAAAGCGGGATTGGCTGATCAACGCCTCGTCCCGCTGCTCCTGGGCCAGCCGCCGCTGCTCGGTCAGCAATTGATTCTGCCGGAGCACATAAGCCCCCGCCCCGACGGACGCCAGCGCCACCGCCACACTCACCCCGGCGACCCCGCGCCAAAAGCGCTCCCGCTGCCGCCGCCGCAGATCGTCATAACCCACGCCCAGCATAGGGGCCAGCAGACGCAGTTTCTCGCTTCTCAGCTTTTTGAGGCTGCCGCCTTTAGTGGCTGCCCGCGCATCGGCGGCCAGGGGCTCTATTTCCACCCGCTCGCCCTCGACCAGGGAGTAGCGCAGCTGCTCGGGAAAGCTTTGCTCCGGCTCCCCGGCGGCCAGCACCGCGAGAATCCGCTCCCGGCGGCCCAGAGCGATAAAATGGTCAACCTCGGCCATACACCATTTGGAGAGAAGGAAATCGGGCGTGCAGATCACGATCAGCCACTCGCTGCTATCCAAGGCTTGGCGAATTCCCTCCCCTAAATCGGCCAGCAGGGGCAGTTCCTCCTGATCCCGGAATACCTTGCCCATCTTCCGCTTGCCCGAGATTTTTTGAACGGAGCGGGGGACGCGGTAAGTTTCCAGCTGCCGGTGAATCGCCTTGGCCACGGCGCTGTCCAATTCCTTGTGGCGATAACTGATAAAAGCCTCATATCGTGGTACGGACATGCCAGCGCCTCCAAAATATAGAAATGCGATTTTAACGCCATTGTATCATTTATCCTGACATTTGATAAGATAAAAATGGTTATTTTTCCGCCTTATTTTTTCAGCCCTTATTCTTTCTAGGAATAATATAATGATTATTTGTAATAAACTTGTTGATATTATTCCTATGATAGTGTATACTATTGGTGATACGAGGTGAAATGTATGGACTATATCAGTGTAAAACAAGCTTCTGAACGGTGGGGATTGTCTGATCGACGTGTCCGCGTTCTTTGCGAGCAAGAGAAAATCAGTGGCGTTATTAAGAAAGGCCGTTCTTATCTCATTCCTGCTAATGCTATAAAACCAGCTGATGGGCGCGCTTGGCGAGGGGTAAATATTCCGAAAGAATATGTTACGCTCATCGGCCGTGTAGATGCTCTGAAAGCTGATTTGGATAAGCGTCGCCCTCTGACACAAGGGGAACTCGCGCGATTGCAAGAGGAATTTCTTGTTGAATTTACCTAC
>JAISDE010000019.1 GCA_031265035.1 Peptococcaceae bacterium
TGGGCCAAGGCGTCGTCCATGGGCAGCAGGGCGCTGCCGAAACGGCTGATGCCGCTTTTATCGCCCAACGCCTCCCGCAAAGCGACGCCGATAGCGATCCCGCAATCCTCCACCGTATGATGCCCATCCACCGCCAAATCGCCCTTCGCCCGCAGAGTCAAGTCCAGCCCGCCGTGGACGGCGAAAGCGGTAAGCATATGATCGAAAAAACCAATCCCTGTCTCGACCCCAACCTGCCCGGATCCGTCCAGCGCCAAGGTAAGGGTAATATCGGTTTCCCTGGTTTGACGCCGACAACCGCCTTGCCTACAACCGCCCCGCCGCCCCTCGCCCGCCGCCGCCGTTCCGCCGGCCTTTTTCTCTCCGGTCGCCATTTCTCTTTCCCTCCCACCTTATATCAGCTCAGCCCACTCGCCTGGGCCGACTTAAACGCCTCCAAAAACAACTGATTTTCCTCCGGCGCCCCCACCGTGACCCGCAGGATCCCCGGCAAATTACGCACCAACACGCTTTTGCTTTTCAGGTATTGAAACATTCGATCCTGAGTTTCTTTTGCCGGAAAGCAAATGGCTACGAAATTGGTTCTGGATTCCGGCAAGAGGTGAAAAGCCCAGGGGCTGCCCGCCCAATCCTGCTCCAGCTTCGCCAAAGCGCCGGCCAAAAAGCCCCGCCCCGCCAGAATATCCGTCAGCGCCTCCCGCAGCACATCCTGCCGCTTCAGGATCACCGTCCCCGCCTCCTGGGTCAGACTATTGACATTATACGGCGATTTCAGCGCTCCCAGGGCCTTGGTCAGCTTTTTGGCCGCCGCGGCGAACCCCAGCCGCAAGGCGGCGGAACTGATCGCTTTCGAGCAAGTGCGCAAGATAATCAGATTATCGTAATCTTCCACCTCTGTCAATAGTGTCTGATTCCAAAAATCCATATACGCCTCATCCAGAATAATCAGGGTTTCAGGCAAAGACCTCACCAAGTTGCGCACCGCCATTTTCCGCAGCCCCTGGGATGTGGGGTTGCAAGGGTTGGAGAAGATCAGGCCCCGGCAATTCTCCTGCCGAACCAGCGCCGCCAGCTCGACCGGATCAATCCGGTAATCAGCCCTTTTTTGGTATCTGACCATTTCCAGCTCCGCGCCCCGGGCGTAAAACTCATACATAGAGAAATCCGGCTCCGCCAGGGCGATCTTCTCACCGCGGGAGAAAAAACCGTTTAATATCAAGCTGATCAACTCATCCGAGCCGCTGCCCGCCGTCAGGCAGCCAGGCTGGATACCGTAATAGGCGGCGAAGGCTTTACAGCATTTCGCCGCTTTGTGATCCGGATAGCGCCTGAAATCCGCCTTCTTTGCCGCCTGGTAAATTTTTCGCCGCAGATCCGGCGGCAAGGCGACAAACGACTCGTTGGCGTCCAGCCGAACAGCGCAGCGTCCTGCCACCGGCGTATAAGGTTTCAGCCCTCTCACTTTTTCGCTCAATTGATATCCCATCACCTAACGCTCCTTTCTGGCCCGTCGCCCCCGCCGTCCCCGGCCTGCCCTATAAATATTCGCCACCCACACCGTTTACGCTCCGTCACCTACCCGCCGTCCCCATCCTGCCGTATACGGGCCGCGCCGGCGTGGGCCGTCAGCCCCTCTCGCTCCGCCAAGCGGATCACATGCCCGGCCGCCTTTTCCAACCCCGCCTTGGTATAATACAAATAATTATACCGCTTGATAAAACTCTCCACCGACAGCGGCGAGAAAAACCGGGCCGTAAAGCCGGTAGGCAGCACATGATTGGGGCCGGCGAAATAATCCCCCAGCGGCTCCGGGGCGTAATCGCCCAAAAAGAGGGCGCCGGCGCTGTCCAGCCGCTCCACATAAGACAGCGGCTCCGCCAGCATCACCTCCAGATGCTCCGGGGCCAACTCATTGGCCAAAGCCAGGCTTTCCTCCAGGCCCCGGGTTATAAATACCGCCCCATAATCCGCCAAGGAGCGGCTGATAATCTCCCGCCGGGCCAGCCCCTCGACCTGAGCCGTCAACTCCCGGAGTACCGCCTGAGCCAGTGTCTCGCTATGGGTTACCAGCATGGCCGAGGCCATCGGATCATGCTCGGCCTGGGACAACAGATCCGCCGCCGCGAAGGCCGGGTTGGCCGTCTCGTCCGCCAGCACCAAAATCTCGCTGGGGCCGGCGATCATATCGATATCCACCTCGCCATAGAGCAGCTTTTTGGCCGTCGCCACATAAATATTACCCGGCCCCACAATTTTGTCCACCTTAGGAACGCTCTCCGTCCCATAAGCCAAGGCCGCCACCGCCTGGGCGCCGCCGATGAGAAAAATCCGATCCGCCCCCGCCAGGGCCGCCGCCGCCAGCACCGCCGGATCGGCCCAGCCCTCCCGCCGAGGCGGCGTCACCATGATCAATTCCTTGACGCCGGCGATTTTAGCCGGGATGATATTCATCAGCACCGTGGAGGGATAAGCCGCCCGGCCGCCGGGCACATACAGCCCCACCCGGCGCAGGCCCCGGCTTTTGCGGCCCAAAATCCCGCCGTCCGCCTGGGTAATCTCAAAATCCGCCGTCGCCTGATGTTGGTGAAAGGCCCGAATATTATCGGCCGCCAACGCCATCGTCTCCAAAAGCGCCGGCGGCAGGGCCGCCCTGGCCTCGTCCCAGACCGACCGGGGCACCTCCCGGCTGGCCGGCAAAAAGCCGTCAAAGCGCAGGGAAAACCGATCACAGGCCGCGTCGCCCTCCCGCTCCACCGCCTGAATCACCGCCAGCACCCGTTCCCTGACCTCGGCGTCCGCCGCCCGGCTCCTGGCCCTCAGTAGCCGGATAAATTCTTTTTCCGCAGTCCCGTCCGTCCTGATGATCCTCACCGCGTTTTTCCTCTCCTTACCTGCCCACCGCTGTCTTATCCCTCGCCAGCGCCCGCCACGCTAGGCCTGCCCCGCCGACGGCTGCCTGCCAGCCGTCACGCCGGGCTTGCTCCGCCGCCCACCGCTGTCTCACCCTTTGCCGCCGCCCACCGCTGTCTCACCCTTCGCCAGCGCCCACCGCTGTCTCACCCTTCGCCAGCGCCTGCCGCAGCCGGCTGAGAAAAGCCTCAATCTCCCCCCGCCGCAGCTTCATGCCCGCCACGTTGACCACCAGCCGGGCGGAAAGCTGGGCGACAGTCTCCTTTTCCTCCAGCCCATTCGCCCGCAAAGTGCCGCCCGTCTCCACAATATCCACGATCCCGTCGGCCAGGCCCAGCAGCGGCGCCAGCTCCACAGAACCCTCGATCTTGACGATATTGACATCCATCGCCTTACTCTCAAAATACGTCCGGGCGATATGAGGGTATTTGGTCGCCACGGTCTTGGCCCCAAAGCCCTGATAAAAATTCCGGCCCACAGCGGCCGCCAAAGCCATCCTGCAAACGCCAAACCCCAAATCCATCACCTCATAAAGGCTTTGGGCCATCTCCATGATTGTGTCCTTGCCCACAATTCCCATCTCGCAAACACCGTACTCCACATAGGTGATAATATCCGGCGCCTTGGCCAGCACCAATTCCAGGCGGCCTTCCCCCAAAGGCAGGATCAGCTTACGGCCCTTATCCTTTGCCAAAGAGCAATCCATGCCCATAGCCGCCAGGAGCTCCAGTGTCTTTTCCTCCAGCCGGCCCTTCGCCACGGCGATCCGCAACGGTTTCATTTTATCACAACTCCCTCCGCTATAAAACATGGATTTTTATAGTTTCCCCCACCTCGTGCAGCTGAGGGATGCCCTTGGCTCTGGCGTAAGCCTCGCTTTGGGCCAAATCAGCGAAAACGCTGTTCTCCACCGTCATGCCCGGCGTCTGGCGCAGGGTTTTGGCGTATTGCAGGCTCAGAGCCTCATAGCCCGTCCCCCCCCAAATCAGCGCCCCCGGCGGCGGCGCCGGCCGCTGCCATCCTTCCTCCAGGCGTCGTTTGGTCAGCAAATCGACATTGACCCCAAAACCGATGGCCGGCCAAGGCTCGCCAAATCGGGCCAACAGGCGATCATAACGCCCGCCCAACAGCGCCGCCTCGCCCAGGCCCTGAACATAACCCTGAAAAATGATCCCGGTATAATAATCGTTGTCATTGACAAAACCCAAATCCAGCAAAAGCCGGTCGCCCAAACCCAAGCGACGCAAAATATCAAATAAGGAACGTAAATACGCCAATATCTCCCTGGCCTCCCGCTCCTGAAACACGGCCTCCGCCCGATCCAGCACCTCCCGGCCGCCAAAAAGTCCCGGCAGATGCCGGATCGCCCTGGTCTGATCGCTTTGCTCCAAAGTATCCAGCAAATCATTGAGCGCGGCGTAATTTTTCTCCCGGATAAACTGCCGTAGCCCCTCCTTTTGCCCGCTGTCCGCCGGCAGCCCATCGATCAGCAAGCCGCACAGTCCCCCGTGCCCCAGCTCAATCCGATAATCCTGAAAGCCGCAGCCGGCCAAAACCTCCATAGCGATATGCAGCATTTCCAAATCAGCCCGCGTACTGTCGGCGCCAATCAGCTCCGCCCCCATTTGGGCGGTCTCGATCCGCCGGCCGCTGTACAGCCCCTTTTGGCGATAGACCCGCTGATTATAATAAAGCCGCAGCGGCATCACGCTCCGCCGCAGGCGGGTAGCCGCCAACCGGGCGATAGGCGCCGTAGAGTCCGGCCGCAGCACCATGATACGGCCCTCGTTATCCAGCAGCTTAAACATGTGCTCGCTGCCGGCGTTGCCCGGCTGATTGGCGTAGACATCCAGATACTCCACCCCCGGCGTTACCACTTGGCAATAGCCGTAGCCACTGAAAATACCCCTTAATTGTTCCTCAATCCAGCTTTGAGCCTCACATTCCTCCAGCAGAATATCCTTCGTCCCCTTGGGGGTAATCAAGTGATAACTTTTTAACACAACCGCCCGCCTCCCGCTTCGCCCTCGCTCCCTCGCGCGCTTCACTTTTCACTTTTCGCGTTTCACTTTTCGCGTTTTTTTCCTTTGATATTTTCTCGCTTTAACGCTTTAGCTAAATAAAATACGCGACAGCCCTATACTATCACCAGCCACCAACCTTTGTCAAGCGCCCATTTTTCGAAAACCATTACCATTTTTCGAACCATTTTTCGAACCACCATTTTTCGAAAACCATTACAGAGTGCCCGCCTAGAGTTCCAGCCCCTTTGTCTGCCGCCAAACACCGCCGCTGGTATACACCAGTTGGTCGCATATCACCTTGTTGTCGTCCGGGCCGTACAGCGACACAAAAACAAAAATACCGCGAGCGGCCACGGCGCGCAGATACGCCAGCATCCGCAGCTTGTCCGCCGCGTCCAGATCATAGACAGGGTTGTCTATGACGATCACCGCCGGGTTGGTTTGTTCCCAGCGGTAAACCGATAATAGCCGCCGCTCGACCCGGGTCAGGTCGTACATGTCCGCCGCGTCCGCCGCGACGCCAAAGCGCCGGGAAAAATCAAGTTTGGCCTGCTGCCGCAGCCGGGGATTCACAAAACCAAAGCGACCACTGAGCCGCGGGTAGCGCGGCGCCAGAAGCAGATCCCCCAGGGGCAGGTTGGGATGCAGACACTCCCCGCCGTTTTCGGGGATATAAACCACCCGCGGGCCACCCACCGGCAAGGGCTGGCCGTCAAGGAACCATCCCCCGCCGTTTCGCTCAAGAAATTGGCGATAAAAGGCTCGGGTATCGCCCCGGCCAAAGCCCGTGCTTTCGTATATCCCGCCAATTTGCCCGGTTTTCAGGTAAAATATCCGCTGTCCGTCCCGGGCTGTACAGCAAAAGACCCGCCCGCCACCTCGCCTCGCCCGCGCGACCGGCTGAGCCTGGGCAGCCGAACCACCAGCCGGCTGCCCATCCTGACGGCCGTCCAGCTGTACATCCAACTGCCCATCCTGACGGCCGTCCAGCTGTACATCCAGCTGCCCAGCCTGACGGCCGTCAGGCTGCCCATCTATACAACCGTCCAGGCGGCCGTCAGGGCGACTCTTACCCATATACAGCAGCACCCGATTCAGGCGCCGCTCAAAATCACTCAACGGCGCCTGATCGCTAAACATAGTCTTGACATCCCGCCCATCATGCACAACCACCACCTTGTCGCAGGTACGCAGTATCAGGCCGGGCGTCTCGTCCACAATCAGGCAGGCGATGCCCCGCTCTCGTTTCAACTGCCAGACGGTTCGCTGGAGCAGGTCATATTCGGTGTAGCTGAACGCGTTGCCCGCCAGGTTCATCACCAGGATCCGCGCCCCGGCGGATATCCCCTTGGCGACGCACAACAAATATTGCTGGAAAGGCGACAGGCGATAGACCAACTCGCCCGGGAGGCAATCCAGGCCCACCGCTTCCAAAGCGCG
Source organism: Peptococcaceae bacterium (assembly GCA_031265035.1). Classification (GTDB taxonomy): domain Bacteria; phylum Bacillota; class Peptococcia; order DRI-13; family UBA5745; genus JAISDE01. The sequence continues at coordinate 6,375 of JAISDE010000019.1, forward strand.
AGACGCCTCCCGCCGCATGTGGCGGACATTAAAAAACACCGCCCCGCCCCCGCGGTGGCGCACCACAAAAATATTTTCGGCGACGCTCAAGTTCTCCGCCAAGCTTTTGCGCCCATCCACAAAGTAGATACGCGCCCGCCGCGCTATTCCCCGGCCAAAGCTGTCCACCCGCGTCTCGTTGATATAAGCGTCCCCCGCCTGATACTCCAGCTCTCCTCTCAGCAGCTGAATCACACAGCGTTTGCCGGACTGATGCATACCGGTGATGATCACCGCCTCGCCCCGCGCTACCGAGAGATTGAAATCCTTTAGGGAGGCGCCGGTCTCGCACTCCACCCGCAAATGAGAAAACCGCAGTAGCTCTCTCATGAGCCAGCCCGTACCGGCAGCCGGGATCCCTCAAAGCCCAACTCGTCCAGGTAGGGCAGCACAATCTCCACCTCCGTGCCCTCCCCCGGTATACTGGATATCCGAACGCCGTACTCATCGCCAAAGTACAGCCGGATGCGCGCGCAGACATTCTCCAGCGCTATCCCGCCTTTTTCCTCCCCCCGGGGAACGCCGCCGGGGGCCAGCAAGCGACGGTTCAACTCCCGCGCCCGCTCCGGCTCGATACCAACCCCGTCGTCGCATACCCAAATACACAACTTCTTTTCGGTACACCCGATCCGCAGCGCCACGCCGCCCGGGCCTTTCTTCTGTTCCAGCCCATGATAGATGGCGTTTTCCACGATAGGCTGCAAGGTCATCTTGGGCATATGACAACGCAGCAACGCCTCGTTCTCCTGTCTCACCTCCAGGGTGAACCGGCTCCCAAAGCGATATTGCTGAATACAGAAATAATCCTGCAAATTCACCAGCTCGTCCTGTAAGGTGACAAAATCGCCCCGGCTACTGATGCTGTAACGAAAAAAGCGGGACAGCCGCTCGATCATCTCGGCCACGCCCCGATTACCGCCCAGCAATGCCTCGCTGCGGATCGCCTCCAGCGTGTTGTACAAAAAATGCGGGTTTATCTGGCTTTGCAGCATGGTATATTCCATCTGCTTGTTCAGCATATCGGCGGTATACCGGGCGCCGGTCGCCTCACTGACGCGGCGCGCCAACTCGGCCACCTCCGGGTGTACCCCTTCAGGTAGCCGCCGCTGCCCCGCGTAGGCGTTGGCGTCAAAATGCCGCAGCCAATACCGTATCCCGCGAAAAGGCCATAACTTTTTTCTCATCCGCTCACCAATACATCATCCGCTCACCAATACAGCTTGCGGTACTCGCTGGGTTTCATACCCGTTGTTTTTTTAAACAATTTGCGAAAATATTTGCTGTCCATATACCCCACCTGCCCGGCAATCTCGTCAACCGCGCGATCCGTCTCCTTCAGCAGCGTCTTGGCCTGGCTCAGGCGCGTCTGGATAAGGTAATCCCCAAAGCTTTGCCCCGCGCCCTTTTTGAAAAGGGTGCTAAAGTAGGCGGGGCTAAAACCGACGTGGCCCGCCACATCCTCCAGTGTGAGGGGGCTGGCGTAATGTCTTTGAATATACTGCTTCGCCAGGCGGATAGGCCGTCCCTCCGCCTGATTTCTCTCCTCCAGCCGTTCCCTGAGCGTCCGGCTATACGCCTCATGAAGCGCCTCCCGCATCTTCCCGATGTCCAGCGCGCGTCCCGCCTCAATAGCCAACTCTCGCCGCGATGGCTCCGGCGCGCCCAAAACAGCCAGCCGCTCGGCCAGCGCTTCCCGGGCCTCCCAAAGCGCCCGCGCCCCGGGCATGCCCGCCAAGTCGTTTTCGGCCCAGCGGGCGAACCACTCGTCCACCCGCCCCCCGTCCAAAGTATCCAGGGCGCCGTCCAACTCCCGCAACATCTGGGCGGTTAGCGGCGGCGCCTCCGGCTTGGCCAGGGTGGTCGGCAGCGCGAAGACGGCCTTGTCCCACCCCAGCGCCTGTTTCGCCGCCTCATGCAACAACGCGGCCGCGAAGGACTCGGGCAGGCGCGCGAGGCTGGGCACCGGATCCCCCACCCCCACGGCCACCGAAAAACTGCCGTAAATATCCCCCAAGGCCCTGGTCTTGCCGATCAGCGCCGACAAGGCCTTCCCCAACCGATCGGCGTTGGGGGGCGAATAGTTGACAAAAATGAAAAAACCCCGGGGATCGGGTATCACAAAATGGCGGCACCAGCCTATAAAAACGGTTCGCAAAATATCCTCCAACTGCCTGCCGAAGGGAAAACTCTCCCCATGTAACATGCTTTGGCTGGTATTGAGCAAAAGCGCCCGATAAACCCCGGTATCGAAGGACGCCCCATATTCCGCGTTGAAACTGGCCAGATCGTCATTTTGCCAAGTGCCCGCCCCCAGCGCCTCCAGCAACTCCCCCCTGGCCCGCTCCACCTTTTTTTCCAGCAAGCGGGCATAATCGGCCGACTCCCGCCGTTGAGCCTGGGCGTCCCGCAAACTGGCGATTATCTTGCCCAGGGCCGCGTTGAGATTATCCTCGTCTATGGGCTTGAGCAAATAATCGGTGACGCTGTATTTCAAAGCGGTGTAAGCATACTCAAAGTGGCGGTATCCGCTGATGATGATAAACCGCGTCTCTATGCCCGCCTCCCCCGCCAGGCGCGCCAACTCCAACCCGTCATGCGCCGGCATCCGGATATCGGTTATCGCGATATCCGGCCGCAGCCGCATGATGCTGTCCCAGGCTTCTTCCCCGTCGGCGCATTGGTCGACTACCTCAATACCCAGCGCCTCCCACTTGCCCAGAGTGAGGATCAAGTTGCGCGCCTTTTCTTCATCGTCCGCGATAATAGCCCGGTACACGATACTCATACCTCTAAGAATTCTTCTTTTTTACAAAAATTCCTTCCACCAAAGAATGGTAGCGGCCGCGGCCTCATAAAAAACCCGGGTGTCGAGGGTCAAAGAGTTCATCGTATGGTTGCCCCCCGGGATGACATACATCCTGGAGCTTTTGTTCCGGCAGCCGGCGATAATGCTCTCGACACCCGCCACCGTCATAAAATCCTCCGTGCCGATAATCGCCAGCACGGGGCAGGAAATTTGCCCCGCGATTTTCACCGGATCGTTCAGGCGATCCGCGTCCTCAATCCACTGCCGGCCCACATGGAAAGGCGGCCCCCATTCCAGCCCCACCGTCCCAAACCCTTTGGTCTCAGCCTCTTGGCGTATCTTGGGCGGGGCGATGGATTCGGTGCTCCACAGCCCGCTGGCCCAAGTAACCACCCCGCAAAACCCGGGTTCCTCAGCCGCCGCCAGGCAGGCGTGTACCCCGCCTTGGCTCCAGCCCATCACCCCCACCCGATTGGGGTCTACCTCTTTTAAGGAACGCAAGTACGCGGTCGCGGCCAGCAGGTCGGAGCGGGCGGCGGCGAAGTCGAAATCGCCGTCAAATCCCCCGCTCTCGCCATGCCCCAGAAAGTCCAGGCGAACGCTGGCGATGCCCTCGGCCGCCATCAGCCTCGCCAGACGGCGGTAACTGCCACCCACCTCGTCCTTGTGGGAGGCCGTGCCGTGCAGCATCACCACCCCGGGGCGCTGGCCGCCCTCCCCGGCGGGCAGCTCAATAACGACGGGAATCTCCCGAACGTCGCTCTTAATATAGATCGTACCACTCATACCGTCTCACCCATAGCTCCTCACTCATAGCGTCTTACACATACCGTCTCACTCATAGCGTCTCACTCATAGCTCCTCACTCGTAGCGTCTCACACATATCGGCGCAAAAAGCCCAGCATGATTTCCTGTATTTCCGGCTGGGCGAACTCGGCGGTGCCGTGGCCCGCGCCGTCCAGTATATACAGTTCGGCCCGCGCGCCCGCGCCGATCAGCCTGTCGTACAGCGCCTCGCCGCGATCCAGCGGCACCAGCGTGTCCTCGCTGCCGTGCATGATCAGAAAGGGCGGCGCCCCGGCGGTAATGTAGTTGCTCGGACTCGCCAGTCGGGCCAGCTCCGTTTTCTCCTCAATATCGCCGCCCAGCAAAAGGGTGAAAGGTAGCGTCTTTTCCTCAGGCGTCATACCCTCCCGCAGCCGCGGCTCCAAATCACCGCCGCCGTACCAATTGATAACCGCTTTGACGCTGTCGTCCGCGTCGGGCCACTCATCGCTCTCAAAGGCCTTGACGCCGGCGCCAAGCCCCGCCAGGGTAGCTAAATGCCCGCCGGCGGAATCGCCCCCGATCGCCACCCGCTCCGGATCAATGCCGTACTGACCGGCATGCTGGCGCAGAAAACGGATGGACTGCTTCACATCCTGTATCTGCGCGGGGAAAAGGCCCTCGCTGCTGACCCGGTATTGGACGCTGGCGACCACATAGCCGCTCAGGGCAAAGCGGGTCAGCTTGGGCGCGTACAGCAGCGGGGCGCTGTTGCGGTAAGCGCCGCCGCCCACCCAGATGAGCAAGGGCAGCTTTTCCCATTGGAACGGGTCGAGGAACGGGCGCAGCAGGCATAGCTTGAGAGGGATATTTTCCTGCATCCAATCATTAAAATAATTGCCGTACACAATGTCGCCATACAGCGCCACATCAGGCTGGCTCACGTTGATCTTAATTCTTTCGCGCATGTGTCCGCTCCTTTTCAGTCCGCTCCTTCGCGTTTTGCTCCTTCGCGTTTTGCTCCTTTTCAGTTTGCTCCTTTTCAGTTTGCTCCTCTTCGTTTTGCTCCTTTTCAGTTCGCTCCTTTTCGGTCCGCTCCTTTTCAGTCCGCTCCTTCGCGTTTTGCTCCTCTTCGTTTTGCTCCTTTTCAGTCCGCTCCTTCGCGTTTTGCTCCTCTTCGTTTTGCTCCTGTTCAGTCTGCTCCTTTGCGGTTTACTCCTTCGCGGTTCGCTCCTTTTCCCGGCGGCGGGCGCTTTGAGCCAGCTGCCGCCTTTTCATTTGGAATACGTCGAACCCGATGGCCAGCAGCATGATGGCGCCCTTGACGATGAATTGAGCGTACACGCCCATGTTCGCCATTTGCATACCGTTGGAAAGAATGGCCATGATGAGGATGCCCGCCACCACGCCGGACAGCCTGCCCTCACCGCCCCGGATGGAGACGCCGCCCACCAGGACGCCGGTTATTACGGTAAACTCGGTGCCGGGTCCCACGCTGGACTGCGCCGTGCCCAGACGCGAGATGAGCATCAGGGTGGAAAGGGCCACAAACGCGCCCGTGATGCCCGCGATCATCAGCTTGACGCCCAGCACGTTGATACCGGCCAGGCGGGAAGCCTCGGCGTTGCCGCCCAGCGCGTAGACGTATCGCCCCATGTACGTGCGGGTGAGGAAAATATTCATTATCACAAATAGGATGGCCGTGAGGATAATCGGGAAAGGTACCGGCCCGATATAGCCCTGTCCCAGGAACTTGAAGGCGGCGGGAAACCCGCTGATGACCATGGAATCGGAGATAGTGTAAGACAAGCCCTGGTAAATGTTCATGGTGCCCACCGTCACCATCAGAAGGGTCAGGTTCATCCTGTGAACAAGCAAGGCGTTGGCCATGTTCATGGCGATGCCCAGCAGGATGGCCAGAAAAATGACAAGGGGGACGGGCAGGGCCAGGCGGGTCAGCAACAGGCCGCTCACCACCCCCACCATTGACATCTGGTAACCCGTGGAAAGATCCAGCGAGCCGGACATCATGATCAGCGATATCCCCATCGCCGCGATGATAACATAGGAATTTTGGTTGAGGATGTTGACGATGTTGCGCAGGCTGAAAAAGTGGTCGGTGAAGAAGGAGAATACGACGCACAACACGGCCAGAATGAGCCAAGGCATATTGCTCTGCAATATATCGCCCCAGCGCGGGGTTTTCAGCTTGTTCATATTTCCTCCCTACAATCCCGACGCCAGCTCCAGAATGCGGCGTTGGTCGAATTCTTCCCGGGTAAGCTCCCCCGCCGCCCGCCCGTCGCGCATCACCAGGATACGGTCGCTCATGCCTATCAGCTCCTCCATCTCGGAGGTGATCATGATAATGGAGACACCCCGCGCCGCGAGGCCGTTCATCAACTGGTAGATCTCTTGCTTGGCCCCCACGTCAATGCCCCTGGTAGGCTCGTCGAACAGGATAATGTTGGTTTGGGCGGCCAGCACCTTCGCCAGCACCACCTTCTGCTGGTTGCCCCCCGACAGGTTCTTCAACAACTGATCATATGAGGGGGTCTTGATCCGCAAAAGCTCCCCATAATGGCGACCGAGCTTCTGTTCCCTCTCCCGGGAAACGAAGACCCAATTGGACAGGCGGCGCAGGCTCATCACCGAGATATTCCACAGTATGGAATAGTCCATAAAACCGCCCTCATCCTTGCGATCCTCGGGGATGAGGCCGATGCCGCTGGCGATCGCCTGGCGGGGGCTGCGTATCCTCGCCGGTTTGCCGTTCAGGCGTATCTCGCCGCTGTCCATCCTCGCGGCGCCAAACAGCACCTTGGCCAACTCGGTGCGCCCGGCGCCCACCAACCCGGCGATGCCCAGTATCTCCCCCTCCCGCAGCGAAAAGCTGATATCAAAATCCCCGTTGCCGCACAGGCGATCCACCTCCAGCACGACTTCTTGGGGGGCGGCGGCCCGGGCGGGAAAGCTCTCATTCATCTCCCGACCCACCATCAAGGCAATCAGATTTTTGCGAGTCACCTCGCTCATGGGCAGGGTGGTGATGAACCGGCCGTCCCGCAGCACAGTCACCCGATCCGCCAGACGAAAAATCTCCTCCATGCGATGGGAAATATAGATGACGGTAACCCCTTTTTCCCGCAGGCGCAGCACAATACGCATCATATTCTCCACCTCGGCCTGGGCGATGGCGGCGCTAGGCTCGTCCATAATGAGCAGTCTGGCCTCCTTGCACACCGCCTTGGCGATCTCCACCATCTGCTGCTTGGCGAAGGATAGCTCCCCCACTTGGCTGTCCACGTTGATCTCCACTCCCAGATCCCGGAAAATGTCCCCCGCCCCGCGGCGCATAGCGGCAAAGTCCATAAAGACACGGCCGCCCACTTTTTGACCCAGGAACACATTCTCCGCCACCGAGAGCGAGGGGACGAGGTTGAACTCCTGGTAGATAACCCCCACCCCCTCACTGTTGGAGATGGCGGGGGTCATGGCGGCATAGGTTTTGCCGGACAGGCAGATACTGCCTTCCTCCGGTTTGATAGCGCCGCTGACGATTTTGATGAGGGTGGACTTCCCCGCGCCGTTCTCGCCCATCAGGGCGTGTATCTCACCGGCCTCCACCTCCAGGGAAACATCGTCCAGCGCCACCACGCCGGGATACCGCTTGGTTATGTTTTTCAGGTGTAATAAGGCGCCCACAAAGTCACCTGTCTTTCAAGCAGTTTTCAGACGCGCCGCCCGCCGGCTCCCGCGACCCGCGCCCATTATCGCGGGGACAAAAAGTCGTCCACATTATCGGTAGTGATATCGGTCACGACATCATAATACAGCTTGTTATCGTCCAAAGGCAAAGCGCCCAGCAGCGCGTCGGCCACATAGCCATAGCTGCCGGTACCGGTAATATTCACCCCCCGGATCAGGCTCTCGTTGGTTCGCGACATGACAATGCGCTCACCGATGCCGGTGGAGTAGGTGTTGGTAAAGATCGCGAACCGGGAAAGGTCAATACCCGGCGTGCGCAGCACCACCTCGTCCACGCCGGTAGCCAGCGCGCTGGAATATACCAGAATGCATTTTACGTCGGGATGGCCGCCAAACATCATCTCGGCGCTGTCCTGGGCCTTGGTGGGCGGGTCGTTGAAGGCCAGGTCATAGCTGTCCACAATCTTGGCCTTGTCGGTGAACTCGGTCACCAGGGCCATGGTCTCGCTGGTCAGCTTACTCTCGGGACTCATGGTGATAGTGATCATCCCTACCTCAACGCTGCCCGGCCCGGCATCGGGGAAGGTCTCGTCTATCCAGTCGGCCGCCATGCGCGCGCAGCTGGCGCCCACATCGGCGTAGTTGGTCATCAGCATGGCGTCATAGCCCTTGTCCACACTGTTCACGATTACCACCACCCGAATGCCCTGCTGCTGGCACTTCTCAAGGGTGCCGCCAATATCGCTGGCGCCAATGGGAAACAGTATCAGGCCGTCCACTCCTTTGCTGACAAAGTTTTCCACCAACTCCAGCTGCTTGGCGTGGTCGTCGTCGCTGGAGGCGACCTCCACCTGAATGCCCCTGGCCTCCAGCGGCGCCTTGATCTCGTCGGCCATGTTGATCCACCATTCCTGGTTCATCATGGGAAAGATCATACCCACATAGCTCAACTCGCTCTCGCCGCCCTCGCCATCCTCGCCGTCCGGCCCGGCGGACTCTCCCGGGGATGAGACAGCGGGAGTGGACGGGCCGCCATTGTCCGGCGGGCCGATGGAAGTGCCGCATCCGACGCAAAAAATGACGGTAAGGGATAAAATCAGGATAGCCGCGATGGTTTTTTTCATGGATCTCCCTCCTTGTCTGACACTCAATATCGGCAAAGACCGACTCTCTCGCTATCGGCAAAAGCCGACTCTCTTATGGACATAGTATAACAAGCCTGTCGCCGGCAAAAAAGGTGACAGGCTTTCCAATTGGTGTCTTATTATTTGAAGTTGCGCCCTTGCCAATACCCAATACCTAGATGTAATTTTTTTCTATAAAAGCTTGTAATTGGAATATAGTGGCGTTATAATATTTATCGCGGGCACCTGTGGAAAAGCCGCGGCGGATATGCTATACTCGATT
>JAISDE010000179.1 GCA_031265035.1 Peptococcaceae bacterium
GGGCGTCCAAGGTGAGCGGCGGGAGGCGGGGGGCTATGGCGAGAAGGAGCGGAAAGCGGATGAAAGTATTCAATATGGAGGAGGGGCAAATAAATGACCATCAATCGTGTGGAAATCAAGGATTTTCTTGTGTTCAGGGGCGAGTTCAGCGCGGACTTCTGCCCCGGCGTAAACGTGCTTATTGGCGGCAACGGGACGGGGAAGACGACACTGATGAAAGCAATGTATGGGATTTGTGAAAATTCAAATCCCATACTTGGAAACGCTGATGCTCCATTGAGCGATAGAGCTATGTGGAAATATCGCGCTGGAAGCAGTACGCTCGCGCATTATTTTACCGCTAATTTGGATAACAGCCATTGGGAAAGGTTTTACGACATTTGCAATACTCTAAACAGATGTCAAATTATTTACAATGGCATAAGATTTGGTTGGCGCGATATGACAGCGGATATAGAATTAGATATGCGCCAACGCGGAGAATTGGGCGAAGACGGTCATATTCAAACATTGCCATCTTATGAAATTCGTATGGAATCTACGCAAAATTCACTTCCGGCGTTTGATGAAAAAACATCCGAGCCTTTTATAAAATCCGTTTATATACCAACTACTGATATGCTATCTCACTCAAGAAACTTGTTAGAATTCAAATATAAATATCCCGATTTGCCTTTTGACAAAACGCTTATTGATATTATTGCAAATGCCAAGCAACCAAGTGTAATTGGCTATCCAAACGGTGAAGTAAATGTATTTACGGCAATAGAAAATATTGTTGGAGGAGAAGTAATTCTTGAAAATGATGTTTTTTATGTGAAGAAGAAAGATAATGCCGGGCAGATGACAGAGATGTCACTTGTGGCATCAGGTCATCGTAAATTTGGATTGATGTACAAACTTCTTCGTAACGGGTTGCTAAAAACTGGTTCCGCGCTTTTTTGGGATGAACCAGAAAACAGCTTAAATCCAGAGCTTGTGCCTATACTTGTGGACATTTTGCTTGAACTGTCTCAAAACGGAGTTCAGATATTCATAGCCACCCATAGTGATTTCCTTTGTAAGTGGTTGGAACTGAAAACAAACGACTCAAACGGCACAGGGATAAAGTTTTTCTCTCTGTACAAAGAAAGTATCGGTATTAGCACAGAAACAAGCAAAAAATATCGCTCGCTTACGCGCAATTCCATCATTGAGCAGTCCGTCGAATTGTATAATGAGCATTTAAGGAGGGCTCCCGAACAGGATGAAGATTGAGAATCTGCAAAACGGCAAAATCGCCCTTGTCGAAAACGCTAATACATCGGCTGAAATGCGGTTCGGAAATTTCGACGCGAGCGATGTGTATATTATCGAACGGCACCGATTTGGCGGCAGCCGGGATCGGTATGTGAAAACAATTGAGTTTATACTGAGGCAGGATAGCGCGCTTGTTCTGCTTGAAGCAAAATCAAAGACTAGCCAAGAGTATTTTGCCGAAACCTGCGACAAGATGTTTGACTCGCTCAACAAGTATTTCTCATTTGCCGCGGGGCGCAATAGCGATGACAAATTCAGGCAATTCGCCGCTGATATATCTACAGTCAGCTTCCGCTTTTATCTGGTCGTAAAACGTCTGGAGATGGAATATGCTGAACAAGCGAATGACAAATTTGGCAAGGCGCTTGAAGAAAGGTTTTCGCGGAGTTACATCAACATCTGGCAACTCGCGATACCGCAAAATGCTGTAGTGATGTCTTACGAATCCGCCAAAAACGTCAACATCGCGAACTGAAGGACTTGTGTAAATAATAAAAGGACTTGCGCGAAAATAAGTTATGAAATCTCGCGCGGAAATTTTGCTGTCAGACAAGGCGGAGGAAGGGGGCATACCCGGGGCGATAATAAAGGCTTGGTAGGGGCTTGGAAAATCTTAATTGTAGAAAGCGGCCGCGATATAGTATAATCATGAAAGAAGGGAATGGGGAGTAAACGAGAGAAGGAATAGGGAGTAAGAGAAGGAATGGGGAGTAAGTGAGAGATTGTATCGCGGCGATCAGGCCGTATTTGCGTCATGTAGGCAAGCCGCAGCGTTATTTGGGCGGGGAGTTGAACGAGCGAAAAAAAGATTGGGCTAAGGCCGACTGCCGTTTTCTTTTTTGTTTTCCCGATGTGTACGAGGTAGGCATGTCCCATTTGGGCTTGCAAATCTTGTATGAGGCGGTAAACAGGCAACCGGGTTTGTTGATGGAACGGGCGTTTTCCCCTTGGGTGGATATGGCGGCGCTGATGGAGCGGGCGGGCGTGCCCCTGTATGGCCTGGAGTCGGGCCGGCCGCTGGGGGATTATGATTGCGTGGGCTTTACGCTGCAGCATGAGATGAGTTATACCAATGTCCTGCGGATGCTCAGGCAGGGCGGCCTGGATCTGTGGGCGGCGGAGCGGGGGGCGGCGGCGCCCCTGGTGATCGCCGGCGGGCCTTGCGCCGCCAATGTGGAGCCGTTGGCTCCTTTTTTGGACGTTGTGATCTTGGGTGAGGGAGAGGAGATTCTGCCGGCGCTGCTACGGGTGATCGGCAAGTATAGACGGGCCGGCGAGGGCTGGGATCCGGCGGCGAAGCTGGCTTTGCTGCGGGAATTGGCCCTTTGGCAGGGCGTGTATGTGCCGGCTTTTTACGGGCCGGCGGTCGGGCCGAAGCTGGAGCCTGGCGGCGCGGCGGTGCCGGTGCCGGAGCTGGGCGGGGCGGCGGAGTTGGAGCTGGCTCTGGGCGTGACGCGGGAGCCTGGTGGCGCGGCGGAGCTGGCGCCGGGCGGGGCGGCGGAGCTGGCGCCGGGCGGGGCGGCGGACGTCGGCGGCGGACTGCCTTTCGCGCCGCCGGCGGTGATTCGGAAAACCCGCCTGACGGAGCTGGAAGGGGCGGTATTTCCCTCCCGGCCGCTGGTGCCTTATATGGAAGTGGTACACGACCGGATGATGACGGAGGTATTGCGGGGCTGCTCCAGAGGCTGCCGCTTTTGCCAGGCCGGCATGATCTACCGGCCGGTGCGGGAGCGGTCAAAAGAGACGCTGCTGGCCCAGGCCAGGGCGCTACGGGACAATACCGGGCATCATGAGATATCCCTGACCTCATTGAGCACCACCGACCATACCGGCATTCAGGAGATTGTGGCTGAGCTGGCGGCGGAGTTTAGCCAGGATCGGATCAGCATCTCGCTGCCCTCCCTGCGGGCCAACCGTTTTTCTGTCTCCCTGGCGGAGGAGATCCAGCGGGTGCGAAAGACCGGGTTTACTTTCGCCCCGGAAGCGGGCAGCCAGAGACTGCGGGACGCCATCAACAAAGGCGTGACGGAGGAAGAACTCCTGGCTACGGTAAGTAAGGCTGTGTCCGCCGGCTGGCGGCAGATTAAGCTGTATTTTATGATCGGCTTGCCGGGTGAGACGCTGGAGGATATTGACGCCATCGCCGCTCTCTGCGAAAAGGTGGCCCGAGCCGGCAGCGAGATCCTGAAGGCCCGGGGCGGCGGCGGTTTGAGGGTGACTTGCTCCGTCTCCAATTTTGTGCCCAAGGCGCAAACGCCTTTTCAATGGGTGGGGCAGGACAGCCAGGAGCAGCTACGGGCCAAGCAAGGCCGGCTGCGTCAGATGATCAAGGATCGGCGGGTCAGCTACCAATATCACGACGCCTATACCAGTATGCTGGAGGCGATTTTCGCCCGGGGCGGCCGGGAGTTGGCGCCGGTGCTGGCGGCGGCGATGGAAAAGGGCTGCTGCTTTGACAGCTGGACTGAGCAGTTGCGGCGGGCGGAGTGGCAAGCGGCTTTCGGGGAGGCCGGTTGGGATATGGAGGCGCTGGCGGGGCGGCAGTTTGCCTTGACGGCGGTTTTGCCTTGGGAACACTTGGATTATGGGGTGAATAAGGAATTTTTGCTGCGAGAATATGAGCGTTCCCAGCAGGCTTTGACCACCGGCGACTGCCGTTACGCCGGCTGCCAGGGCTGCGGCGTTTGCGCTGAGGGCGGAGCCGGCGCTGAGGACGGAGCTGGCTCCGCCGGTGATGAGGGTCGCGCTAGCGCTGAGGGCGGCGTCAGCCGGGGAAGGGGTGTCGGCGACAACAGGCTCTATGGGGAGGCGGTGGATCGATGAAGGCGCGGATTTGTTACAGCAAGACCGAGGCCGGCCGCTATCTCTCCCACTTGGATCTGGCCCGGGCGCTGGAGCGGGGCTTGCGGCGGGCCAAAGTGCCCCTGGCGTTTTCCGAGGGGTTTAATCCCCATCCCAAAATGTCTTTCGCCGCCGCCTTAGCGGTGGGCTTTACCGGCCGTCGGGAATATTTTGACGTGGAGCTGCGCCGGCAGGCGGATATCGCCTGGCTGGGGCAGGCTTTAGCGGCGGCCTTGCCGCCGGCGCTGGCTTTCGTGGCGGCGGAGGAAGTGGATCAGCGGAGCAAAAGCCTGTCGGCTATCGTTAATTTGGGGGTCTACCGGCTGACGGCGGTGGTTGCCGCCGCCGATCGGGAGCGGGTGGCGGCGGGGATCAGGCAGGTACTGACCGCCGGGGAATTGTGGCGCAAGCCCAAGGTAAAGCCGGGCAAGAAGACGGCGGCGGCCAAAGAGGTGCGGGGTCTGGTGCGGGATATCAGGCTGATCGCCGAGGAACCGGCCATCGCCGACACAGGCGCGGGTGTGGGCGCTGACGCTGATGTGGGCGCGAGCGCTGATGTGGGTACCGGCGCTGGCGTTAGCGCTGACGCGACTGCGGCGGCCGGAGCCGACAGTACGCTCCCGACCGCCGCCTCCGGCGCGGCCGCCGGGCCGCCGGGCCGGCTCCGGCTCACCCTGGAAATGGGGCTGCGGCTGGACAACAGCGGCCAACTGCGCCCGGACGAGCTGTGGGAAATGATCGTCGCCGCCGGCGGCTTCCCGGCGGGGGAGCCGGAAGATGTGGGCCGTTACGATTTGCTGATTGAGCAGGGCGGTCGCGTTTTCGGCCCCATGGAAAATTACGATTCGGTAATATGACATAATATGACGCGATATGACGCGATGTGACGAATATGACGCGATGTGACGCGATGTGACACGATATGACGCGAAGCCAGGAGGGAAGAACATATGTTTGAACGTTACGAGAGCCCATTATGCGCCCGCTACGCCAGCCAGGAGATGCAGGAGATTTTTTCCGCCCGCAAAAAATTCGGCACCTGGCGGCGGCTGTGGGTCGCGCTGGCGGAAGCGGAGCGGGAGCTGGGCCTGGACATTACCGACAGCCAGCTGGCGGCGCTGCGGCGGCATCAGGATGATATCGACTTTGAGCGGGCCGCCTGGTGGGAAAACCAGGTGCAGCACGATGTGATGGCCCATATCCATACTTACGGCGAGCAATGCCCCGAGGCGAAGGGGATCATCCATCTGGGCGCCACCTCCGCTTATGTGGGGGACAATACGGATATCATCGTGACGACGGAGGCGATGACGCTGATTGGGCGGAAGCTGCGGGCGACCATGGCGGCGCTGGGGGATTTCGCCAGCCGTTATCAGGCTTTGCCCACCTTGGCCTACACCCATTTTCAAGCCGCCCAGCCCACCACGGTGGGCAAGCGGGCCAGCCTTTGGCTGTTGGATTTTCTCCTGGATTTGGATGAGCTGGAGTTCTTTTTGTCCCGAACCCGGCTGCGGGGGGTCAAGGGCACTACCGGCACCCAGGCCAGCTTTTTGGCGCTGTTCGCGGGGGATCACGCGAAGGTAAAGGCTCTGGATAAGCTGGTAGCGGAAAAAATGGGCTTCACCGAGACTTTTCCCGTCACCGGCCAGACAGTGACCCGCAAGCTGGACAGCCAGACGCTAAACGTGCTGTCCGGCATCAGCCAGAGCGCCTATAAGATGTCGGGGGATATTCGCTTGTTGCAGCATTTGGGGGAAATGGAGGAGCCTTTCGGGGAAAAACAGGTAGGCTCGTCGGCTATGGCGTATAAGCGCAATCCCATGCGCAGCGAGCGGGTGGCTTCCTTGGCCCGTTATGTGATGGTGGACGCTCTTAATCCGGCGTTTACCGCCGCTAGTCAGTGGCTGGAACGGACGCTGGACGATTCCGCCAACAAGCGGATCAGCATACCGGAGGCTTTTTTGGCGGTGGATGGGATTTTGGAGCTACTGCTCCGGATTGTGCCCGGCCTGGTGGTCTACCCCAAAGTGATAGAGCGGCATTTGCTGGCGGAGCTACCCTTTATGGCGACGGAGGAAATTTTGATGCGGGCGGCCCGGGAGGGCGGCGATCGGCAGGCCCTGCATGAGAAGCTTCGCGCTCACTCCATGGCGGTGGTGCGGGATATGCGGGAAAAGGGCGGGGAAAATGATCTGCTGGAGCGGCTGGCCGCCGATCCGGCTGTCGGGGTGTCCCTGGGTGAGCTGCGGGCGACGCTGCGGCCGGCGGCTTTTGTCGGGCGGGCGGCGGAGCAGACGGAGGAATTCCTGCGGGAATATGTGACGCCCCGGCTGTAGGGCGCGGGACGGGCGCGGGAGGCTAAGAGCGA
>JAISDE010000193.1 GCA_031265035.1 Peptococcaceae bacterium
TGACTATGTGGGACAACGGCATCGGCATGACCCAGGCGGAGTTGGAGGACAATCTGGGCACCATCGCCAGAAGCGGCACCATGGATTTCCGGGAGAAAAACCGGGCGGGCCTGGACGGCCTGAAAAAAACGGCTGACAGCGAAAACGGGGCCGAGCCGGATCCCGACGACGACACCGCCGCGGACGCCGGGGCGGACGCGGACTCTGGCGCCGCCGACAGCGGCAGCGACGACGACAGCGCCGCCGACACCCCCAACGAGGCCGCCGCCGGCACTGACACCGACACCGCCGCCGCCACAGACGCGGCTCCAGCCGATACCGATACCGACGCCGCCGCTGACGCCGACGGGACGGCGGGCGCCGACATCGCGATCATCGGCCAGTTCGGGGTGGGCTTTTACTCAGCCTTCATGGTCAGCAAGCGGATCACCGTGATCAGCAAAGCCTACGGCAGCGACGAGGCGTGGAAATGGCAATCGGACGGCGCCGACGGCTATGTTATGGAGCCTTGCCAGCGGGAGGGCTGGGGTACCACCATCATCCTGGAGATCAAGCCCAACCAGGGCGACGAGGACTTCGATCAATTCCTGGAGCAGCATCGGATCGCGGAAATTGTCAAACGGTATTCCGACTACATCCGCTACCCCATCCGCATGGAAATGACCAAAAGCCGGCCGAAAGCGAAGGATCCGGCGGCGGGCAAGGACGACAAGACCCCGACGGAATACGAGAGCTATCAGGAGACGGAGACCCTCAACAGTATGGTGCCCTTGTGGCGGCGCAACAAAAACGAGGTGAGCCAGGAGGAGTACGAGCGCTTTTATACCGAAAAGTTTTACGATTATGAGAAGCCCCTCTCTAGCCTCCACGTCAGCGTCGAGGGCGCTGTGAGCTACAATGGCATTTTGTATGTGCCCGGTCGGGCGCCTTACAATTATTATAGCAAGGAATATGAGAAGGGCTTGCAGCTTTACGCCAACGGCGTGCTGATTATGGAGAAATGCGCCGACCTGCTGCCGGATTGCTTCAGCTTTATCAAAGGGCTGGTGGACTCCCCCGATCTGTCCCTGAATATCTCCCGGGAAATGCTGCAACAGGATCGGCAGGTGCAGGCCATCGCCAAAAGCCTGGAAAAAAAGATCCGGGCGGAACTGCTGCGGTTGCAAAAAAACGACCGGGAAAAATACGAGAGCTTTTTCAAAGCCTTCGGGCTGCAACTGAAATTCGGTATCTACAACAGCTTTGGCGGCGACAAGGAAAAATTGCGGGATCTGCTGCTCTACGCCTCGCTGAAAGAGGATAAGCTCATCACTCTGGCGGAATATCGCCAGGGGATGCCGGCGGAGCAGGAGGCGATATACTACGCCTGCGGCGGTAGCGTCGCCCGGATCCGCCAATTGCCGCAGACAGAGTTGGTTCTGGACAAGGGCTATGATATTTTGGCGCTGACCGACGACGTGGATGAGTTCGCCGTCAAAATCCTGCGAGATTATGACGGCAAGCCCCTGAAATCTGTGTCCGATAAAGATCTCAACCTGGCGGACGACGAGGAAAAAGACGAGGCGAAGGAGCAATCGGAAGACGACAAGGCTTTGTTTGAGCTGATGCGGGAGGCGCTGGGGGATAAGGTCAAGGAGGTGCGGCTGTCCAAGCGGCTGAAATCCCATCCGGCCTGCCTGACCAGCGACGGGCCGCTGTCCCTGGAGATGGAGAAGGTTCTGAATTCCATGCCGGCGGATCAAAAGGTGAAGGCCGACCGGGTGCTGGAGATCAACGGCGGCCATCCGGTATTCGCCGCCCTGACCCGGCTGCGGGAGGAAGATCCGGAGAAACTGAAAACTTACGCGCTGCTGCTGTACAACCAGGCGCTGATGATCGAGGGCTTGGCTCTGGAGGATCCGGTGGCCTTCGCCAACGCGATCTGCGCCCTGATGGCGTAACGCCGTCTAAGGCAGTACCTCCAGGCAGCGCCTAAGGCATCGTTACGAAATAAAGTTGACGAATTTTGCGCCGGAATTTTTTCCTCTGGCAAGGCGGGAATTCGCGGGCGTACCCTCAGCGGTACGCCAAGAATGAGCAACGCTGCCAGAGGGAAAAAGAACAAGCAAAATGTAAAGTTTATTTCGTAACGATGCCTGAAGAATGGGAGGCCCTGATGGCTGGCACACACAGGCAAAGGCTGAAGCTGCTCTATCTGATGAGGATTTTCACGGAAGATACCGACGAGGCGTCGCCCCTGACCATGGAGCAGCTCCTGGCCCGTCTGGAGGCTTACGGGATCGAGGGCGAGCGGCGCTCTGTTTACAGCGACATCAACCTGCTGCGAGATTTCGGCCTGGACATCATCGGCGAGAAAAGAAAGCGCTATGTCTATTACCTGGGCAGCCGGGAATTTGAGCTGGCGGAATTGAAGCTGCTGGTGGACACGGTGGCCGCCGCCAAGGTGATTACCGAAAAGAAATCCCGGCAGCTGATCCAAAAGCTCGCCGCCCTTACCAGTCGGCAACTGGCCGGGCAATTGCGGCGGCAGGTATATGTCAGCGACCGGGTCAAAACCTTCAACGAGGCCATCTATTACAATGTGGACGCCATCCATCAGGGGATTCAGGCTGATCGGCGGATTTCCTTCCGCTATTTTGATTACGGCCTCAATAAGGCCCGGGTATTTCGCCGGCAGGGGGAGCGTTACCAAATCAGCCCCTACCTGCTCTCCTGGGACAATGAGAATTACTATTTGGTAGCCTATCACGGCCGCTATGACCGCCTGGCCCACTTTCGGGTGGACAAGATGACGGAGGTACGGCTGGAGGATGAGAAGCGGCATCCCCTGGGGGAAAACATTGATCCGGCGGCTTATTGCCGTCAAATGTTCGGTATGTTTGCCGGTGAGGAACGCCGGATCAGGATCCGCTTCGCCGCCGCTTTGCTGGGGGTGGTAATCGACCGCTTCGGCCAGGACACCGCTATCGTCCCGGCAGACGGGGATTGGTTTACCGCCACCGTCCGGGCGGCGGTCAGCCCGGTATTTTTGGCCTGGCTGATCCAATTCGGCCCCCGGGCGGTGGTCTTGGACCCGCCGGAGGTCAGAGAGCAAATCCGCCGCCTATTGGCGGATACCCTGGCCAATTACCCGGATAATACACCGCCGCCGGAAGACTGATCCTCCCGGCGGCGGCGCTGATATACCGAGCCAAAAGCCCGCGCCATTACCAAATGGAGCGGGCTTTTGGCAATTACTCAAAGACCTTTTCAAAGACCTTTTCAAAAACCTTTTCAAAAACCTTTATAGACAGCCTCATTCAGCCGGCGCAGCACCTGGC
>JAISDE010000017.1 GCA_031265035.1 Peptococcaceae bacterium
CCCAAGATCACCCTCGTAGGGACGCCGAGGCAGCGCGCGGCCTCAATATAGGGGCGCGCGGCCGCCTCCAGCGTGGCCGCCCGGGTCACCCGCAAAATACGGGGCGCCGATACCGCGCCGATGACCAACGCCACATGACGCAGATCGGGACCCAGTATGGCGGTGATGATGATCGTCAGCGGCAGCGTGGGCAAGGTCAGAAAAAGATCCGCCGCCACCAGGATCAGCTGGCTGAAAACACCGGGAAAATAGCCGGACACCAACCCCAGAGGGACGCCGATACAAGCCGCGCAAAGCGCCGCCAGGCACCCGACTTCCAGGGCGGAACGGGTTCCCCAAACTACCTCGCCAAACACATCCAAGCCCATGGCGTCTGTGCCAAAGATATGCTCCCTACTTGGCGCCTGCTGGATCTCAGCGAAATCGCCATAGCCCTCGGGCAGCGGTGTCAACAACGGCGCCAGCGCCGCCAGGGCGACTAAAAAGATGATCCCGGCCAGGCCGGCGAAACGGGATCGCCTCATCTTTCCGCGCCCAGACGGATACGGGGTTCTAGGCAAATATAAAGCAGATCCGTCAAAATACCCAGCAGGATCACGATCGCCGCCAGGGTCAGAAAAGCGCCCTGCAAAACAGGATAATCCAATCTTCCCACCGCCTCATAGATCAGCCGGCCCACACCGGGATAAGAAAAGATTGTCTCCGCCAGGATGGAGCCGCCCGAAAGGGAACCCAGCAGCAAGCCGCTGATGTTCACGGTGGGGATTAAAGCGTTGCGCACACCGTGACGCCAAAGCGCCCGGGACTCCCGCATCCCTTTGCTCCGCGCCGTGCGCAGATAATCCGCGCGCAAAATTTCCAGCAGGGAGGCGCGCATATGCAGCGCGTAATGCGGCCAGGTCACCAAAACCAGCACCGCCGTCGGCAGCAGCAAATGCCGCGCCACATCCGCCGCGTAAGCTAAGCCGACGACACCGGGCGTATGAGTCCCGCCGATGGGCAATAAAGGAAATTTTACCCCCAGGAGATAGAGCAGCGCCAGCCCCAGCGAGGGCACAAAGATCGAGCCGCCCAGAGCGGCCAATAGATGGATCAGCCAATCAAGCCAGGTATCCCGGCGCTTTGCCGCCGCCTGCCCCAACCAAACACCCAGCGCCAGCGCCAGCGTGAGCGCGGACAAGTTCAGCAGGAAAGTCCAGGGCAGCCGTTCCGCCAATAGGACGCTGACAGGCTGGCGGGTCGCGAAGGAGATGCCCAACTGCCCCCGACAGAGATTCGCCAAATAGCGAGCGTATTGGGTCGTCAAAGGCATATCCAGCCCAAATTCCCTGGTAAGCGCCTCAATATCCCCTCGGGTCATCCGGCTGTCAACCATGACCGATACCGGATCACTGGGCATTACCCGCAGGATGAGAAAGGTTAGCGTCACCGCGAGAAAAAGTGTCAGCATCCCCCAGAGCACGCGCCGCAAGAGATAACGGGCCATAATTTACTCCCTCCGTCTGCCCTCCAGCCGCGGGATCGCCCGCAGCAACGCCCGGGTGTAAGGATGCCCCGGCGCGCGGAAAAGATCACCCACCGGCTGAAGCTCCACTAACCTTCCCTCATACATGACCCCCACTTGATCGCAAAGCCGGCGCACCACCGCCAGATTGTGGGAAATAAAGATATAGGTGAGACGCCGCCTCTCTTTCAGGTCAATAAACAGGTTCAATATCTGCGCCTGTATCGACACATCCAAGGCTGAAAGCGGCTCGTCCGCCACCAATAGCCTGGGATTGAGGGAAAGTGCCCGGGCGATGCCCACCCTTTGCCGCTGCCCGCCGCTCAATTCCTGTGGGAAGCGATGAAAATAAACCGTTTCCAACCCTACCTCCGCCAGCAACTCCCGCGCCCGCTCCTCCCGTTCCCGCCGGGAAAGCGCGCTGTGGTAAGCCAGCGGCTCGGCTATGGCCTCACCCACCGTCATAGCGGGATGCAGGGAAGCCTGGGGATCCTGAAATACCATCTGCGCCTGTTGGCGCCAGCTCCGCAGCCTCTCGCCTCGCAGGGCCAGTATATCCTGGCCGTCGAAACGTATACTGCCCGCTGTCGGCGTCTCCAGACGCAGAATCAGGCGACCGGTTGTCGTCTTGCCGCAGCCCGATTCCCCCACAAGCCCCAGCGCGCTCCCTTCCTCCACTTGAAAGCTGATGCCGTCCACCGCGGGGATGAGGCGTTCTTTTCCCGGCCGCCAACGGCCGCGGCCGCGATAATATTTGCGCAGCGCCTCCACTTCCAACAGGGGCATTTTCCACCTCCCGGGAATCTCCGACTGTCAAACTTCAAACTTACTCGCTGACAACCCTTGCGGCAATCCGTCCTTGCGGCAATCTGCCTTTGAGGCAATCCCGACCCTTGCGTTAATCCGTCCTTGCGGCAATCTCGGCCCGGCGTTTGTCTCAAGCCGGGGCATGGCAGCGCACCCAATGCCCGGCGCCGACATCCGACCAAGGCGGCGGCTCCCGGCCGCAACGGGGCAACGCGCGCCTACAGCGGCCGGCAAACCCGCAGCCTCGCCAATTATATTGAGCCGGGGCTGGCACTGCCCCGGGAATCACGGGCAGACGGCCCTCGCCGTCCAGTCCCGGCAATGACGCCAACAATCCTCGGGTGTACCAATGCCTGGGCGTGTCCAGCAAATCCCGGGTCGCCGCCGCCTCTACCACCCTGCCGGCATACATGACCAACGCACGATCGCAGACTTCCGCCACAACGGCCAAGTCATGGGTGATCAGCAAAAAACTGGCGCCTGTTTCTTCACGCAGGCGTAGCATCAACTCCAGAATCTGCGCCTGAATACTCACATCCAAGGCTGTCGTGGGCTCATCCGCCAGAATTAGCCGGGGCCGATTCGCCATGGCTATCGCCAGCATGACCCGTTGCCGCAAACCGCCGGATAACTCATGAGGATATTGCCGCATCAGGCGCTCCGGCGCCGCCACCGCCGCCTGGCGCAAAGCCTGGCAAGCCAATGACGCCGCTTCCTTCACCCCGACAGGTTGGTGCAGTCGGATAGCCTCCGCTACCTGAGCGCCCACTCGCCAAACCGGATTCAGCGAGGTCATAGGCTCCTGGAATATCATGGCCAATTCTTTGCCCCGCCAGCTGATCAGCCGTTTTTCCGGCCAGGCGAGAATATCCTCTCCCCGCCAAAACACCTGCCCGGCAACCGTAAAGAGGTTTGGCTCAAGCAAACGAATCAGGGAGAGCGCCAGCAGGGTTTTCCCGCAGCCAGACTCACCAATCAAACCCACAATCTCGCCCGTACCGAGACGAAAAGAGACTTTATCCAACAGCCCCGTCCCATCCCGGCGCAGTCGGAGGCTGTATTCCCGCAGCTCCAGCAGGGGCGCGGCGGTGCCAGGGACATGAGCGGCAGGAACACAAGTGTCAGCGACATGAGCGTCAGGAACACAAGCGTCAGCGACATGAGCGTCAGCGCAAGCGTCGGCTCCCTCTGAGACCAAGGCCAGCGGATTAAGCATCCTGCCGGGGAACGGCGTTTTCACCGCCGGACAGCCCGGCGGGGCCTCCCTCGGCGACAGCGACCGGCGCCCCGCCGCCAGTCCGCTCCTCGCCATCAATCCGCTTCCCGGCGCCAGTCCGTTCATCGGCGCCAGTCCGCTCCCCGCCGCCAATCCGCTCCCCAACTCCAGTCGCTGCTTGCCGCCGCGCTCTCGCCGCCAAAGCCTGTTCCTTTTCCGCCAGAAATTCCCTGAGTTTCGTGCTGTAGGTCCAGGATGTATCTATCGGGAAGCCCAATTCATCCGGCGTCTCCAGGCGCGCCAGCAAATCCGTTTTTTGTTTCGTATCAAGCACCGGGTTCAAGGTGAGCAGGATGCCTTCCGCCAGCGCCCCAAACAATCCCACCGGGATCGCGGCGGCCATCTCGCCGTCGTCACATCGCATATTGATCCGCGCCCCTTTGCACATGAAAGATATGTTGATATCATGGCGCGTAAAAGGCTTGGCGATCAAGTCGGAGCAAACCGCCTGGTTCCCCACTGAGCAGAGATGCCTAGGATTGCCCATTTTGTAGGCGTAGCCCTGCATTACCCGCATCATTTGATAGGCGCTGCCCACGATGATAGCGACATCGGCCTTCGCCAATTCTTCCAGCGGCCCCCAGAGCAAACCATAGACATCATGGGTCAGAAAACACATACCCTCCATGATTTGCCTGGCGACGCCATAATCCTCGTACAGCAGGCAGCGCTCCACTGTCTGCCCATTACGATCCATCAAATCAGGCTGCCCTACCCCCACCGCGTAGGAGCCAAAAGGACAGCCGAAATTTTCCGGCGCCACCTTGAATATATGCCCGTCCAGCGCTCGCTTGGCCATACCGCAAACTGTCAGTTTTCCGTTCCAGGCCGGCGCTGGGTTAGCCTCATATTCCTCTTGGAAATACAGAAAACGTACGCCTATGACGGGGTTCTTTAATCCCAAAGCCTTATTTACCCGTTTCACGGTTTGTCCATCAGCCAGTCCTCCCATTACGCGTCCTCCCCTCTCGTCCAGCAATATAGAAAAAATTTATGAAGTAATCTGCCGCGTTATTCTGATTTCTTATAACAATAAACGCATTATAGCAATACAAATTAGCCTTGTCAAGCGCTCGCCGTCTCATCAACGACTTGAAAAATTTGGGTGAAAATCCAGATAACTATCCAGATAACTATAAATAAATATTATGTCTCTCGCCCTTCCTCATCTCCATCTCCATCTCCATCTCCATCTCCATCTCCATCTCCATTCTTTCTCTATCGCGATTTTGCGCGCTATATGACAAAATAACGGCAGAGGAAAGCAATATAAGGCGCTATCATTACCTTATACGAAAAATGAAAGACGATGGCGCGGCTGTACTTTACCTGCGGCCGGCGCTTATTTATTCCTCCCCCAGATCCTCCCGAATCCTGGCAATACTTTCCGCCCGGCCGGTCAAATCGTTGGCCTCAACCAGGACGCCGGTCAGGATCAGCGGCCCCTCCGCCAGCTCATGGCGTACCGGCATTTGGGTCAGGAATTTGTGGATGATAATATCCGGCCGGACGCCCAATACCGACTCCCGGGGGCCAGCCATGCCCAGATCCGTGATATAGGCGGTGCCGCCCGCCAAAATCCGCTCGTCGGCGGTCTGGGTATGGGTGTGGGTGCCCACCACCGCCGTCACCCGACCGGCCAGATAATATCCCAAGGCCAATTTTTCCGAAGTGGCCTCCCCGTGAAAGTCCACCACCACCAATGGCGTCGCGGCGCCAATTTCCGCCAGCAAACGATCCGCTGTCTGAAAGGGGCAGTCCTGGGGCGGCATAAATGTCCGGCCAATCAGATTGATAATAGCCACCGGCTTTTTAGCCGGTGATAACTCATAAAGAACATAGCCCCGCCCCGGCACTCCCGGCGGATAGTTAGCCGGCCGGATCAGGCGTTCCGTCTGATCGATGAAAGGGACAACCTGCCTATTATCCCAGGTATGGTTGCCCAGCGTGATCACGTCTACGCCTGAGTCCCAGATCTCCCCCGCCACCTCCGCCGTGATCCCCCGACCGCCGGCGGCGTTCTCGCCGTTGGCGACGACCAAATCCGGCCTGTGGGTTCGCAGCAAGCCGGGTAATTTTTCCCGCAGGATCCGGCGGCCGGGCCGGCCCACAATATCGCCGATCAATAGAATTCGCAACTGCTATCACCATTCCTCACACGATGTATTTGGGTATAGGCCATTATGGCCCGCGGGGAAAATAATGACCGGCTCATGGGGTTGTCCCCGCGCGCAGGGGTGACCCCATGAGCCGGTCATTATTATTTTTCGTCTTCCTCTATATACTCATCGATTTTTTGATTAATCCATCCGGATTGTGTGTTGCCCTGCTTCTTTAGCTTACTCTCAAAGACGGCTGCCTTTTCTTTACGCACCACCGCGACTATCCGCTTGTAGGTCTTGTCTTGATAGCGCTTTTTCACGGCGTAGCTTACTTTCCCTATTGACTTCACATCCCCCCTACTTTATAATAAGGCCAGATGGGATCCCGCCTCATGCTGGCGGCCCCGCCTATCTATGAGATAAGAGGATAAGCCGCCCGCTACGGTGGCTTATCCTCTTTTTTGGCATTCCTACGCTGTCGCCAGCGGTCATAAAGCCGGAGGGTAAAGTCCACTATAGCTATCACCACCAGGATGATCTCGCGCATACCAGCACCGCCTTCCGGCGGGGCCGCCGGCGGGATCCCCTGACCTGAGCCTATAGTATCATGCCTTGCAAGGCATGTCAATCACTATTTTATGTTCCCCGCAAGCCACATATGTGGCGCGACACCAGCCCGTAGCGGTTGGCGGCGTTCGCCGTCAATTTCAATCCACGCGCCACGTATGTGGCGCAACAGTATCACGTCGCCGACCGCCAGATCCACCTCGATTTCAATCCACGCGCCACGTATGTGGCGCGACTCGCCCCCAGGGACAGGTGAGCGAAAAGAAAATATTTCAATCCACGCGCCACGTATGTGGCGCGACATGGCTCCGGCCTTCCGCCAGCGGTCAGGTCGAGATTTCAATCCACGCGCCACGTATGTGGCGCGACAAGTCACTTTCGCCTGAAAAGGACATCTCGAACGATTTCAATCCACGCGCCACGTATGTGGCGCGACTTGCTAGTGTCACCTACCCTCGCTATCAAGGAGATTTCAATCCACGCGCCACGTATGTGGCGCGACCGTAAACTTCCATAAAAAACAAAACAAAAAGTTACATAAATTCCAGCTGCTATGAACAAATCCCTATGAATCTCCGCGCAAAATTTGATTTAATTCCAATATTATTTAACAAAACCATAATTAGCCTAATTATTTTACAAAAACTGGCCGCTTTTTATCAAACTTCTGGTGCGAATCTCCCAGGAAAACATCGGTCACTTCCCGTTCGCACCTGAATTATCGGATTTCAAATAGTGGATACATACCGATAACGCAATCTATAGTATACATCATTATACATCGACCTTTGCCAATAAGACAGAATTATTTTTCAGACCACCTTTAGAGTGCCATTAACGCCTCTAACAACCAAATCAGTTTGTTGTGCCTAAAAAAGGGCGCTGCTCCGGATCAGGGCCTGGGCGCAGCGAATCCCGTCCGCCGCCGCCGACATGATCCCGCCGGCGTAACCGGCCCCTTCCCCGCAAGGGTAAAGCCCCCTAAGGCCGCTTTGACAGTCCGGGCCTCGCCAGATCCGCAGGGGCGAGGACGAGCGGCTTTCCACGCCGGTCAGCACCGCGTCCAGGCTGAGAAAGCCGGGCAACTGCCCCGCAAAGACCGGCAGTGCCGCCCGCAAGGCGGCGACAACAAAATCCGGCAGGCAGCCGGCCAAATCCGCCGGGCGAACCCCCGGCCGATAGGTGGCGTCCGCCGGCGTTATAGACTCGGAAGCCTGCCCGGCCAGAAAATCCGCCGCGTATTGCGCCGGCGCCTGATAACTCTCACCGCCGGCGATGAAAGCCAGGCGCTCATAGGTACGCTGAAAAGCGACGCCGCCTAAAGGGCCGGCGGGGTAGTCCGCCGGGCTGACGCCGACCAGCAGGGCGCTATTGATCCGAGGGCCATCCCGGCGATAATCGCTCATGCCGTTGGTCACCAGCCCACCGGCCTCCGACGCCGCCGCTACCACCCGACCGCCGGGGCAGGCGCAAAAGCTGTATACCGATCGGCCGCCGGGTAAATGGCAGACCAGCTGATAATCCGCCGCGCCCAAGGCGGGGTGGCCGGCGTAGGCGCCATATTGGCGGTGATCCAGCCACGCCTGGCTGTGCTCAATACGGACGCCCAGGGAAAAGGGCTTGGGCGCCATCGCCAGCCCCGCCGCCGCCAACATGGCGAAGGTATCCCTGGCGCTGTGCCCCGGCGCCAGGATCACCTGGCTGGCAGGCAGCTCAATTTGACGCCGGGCCGACCGGGGCGCGCTTGGCTGGTAAACAACCCCCGAGGCGCCAGCGGTAGCGCCAGCGACAGTGCCAGCGGCCATGCCAGCGGCAGCACCAGTAGCCATGCCAGCAGCCATGCTAGCGGCAGTGCCAGCGGTAGCACCAGCGGCCATGCCAGCAGCCATGCTAGCGGCAGTGCCAGCGGTAGCACCAGCGGCCATGCCAGCAGCCATGCTAGCGGCAGTGC
>JAISDE010000132.1 GCA_031265035.1 Peptococcaceae bacterium
ATCGCCTCGCCCCGACAGCCCACATACTGGCCAAAATCCTCTTGCTGGGAGATATAGCCCTCTTCCTTGTCAAAACTCAGCTTGAGGGTCAGCCGATCCCAAAAATGGCGCCGGCCCAAAATCTTGACGGCGAGAAAGATCAGGATCGCCGCGCCAAAAATCGCCAGCACAAAAGAGCGCAGCCCGATCTCGAAGCTGGGCGCCACCAGGATAATGCTGATCATCAGGCAGATCGCGCCGGATATACCCGGCAGACCAAAGCCCGGTATAAACGCCTCAATCAGCAGAAGCACCACCCCGGCCAAAAAGAGCAGCACCACGCCCCAACCGGTGAAACCGGCGATCATATGGCCGGCGAAATACAGAACCAGGCTGCTGCCGCCGATCAACCCCGCCACGCCGAAGCCCGCCGTAAAGACCTCGATCACGATACCGGCGATGCCCAGCATCAGGATAAAAGGCGCTACACTGGGATTGGTCACAAAGCGGGCGATTTTCTCGGGCACCGACTCATCCAGACGGACTTCCTTGGCGCCGATCAAGCCCAAAACATCCAGCAAATCGCCGCGATTAGCCACTATATAATCGGCGTAGCCAACCCCCTCCGCCTCCTGGGCGGTCAGGGTCAGCAGCCGGCCTCTCTCGCTCAGGCCCTCGATCACCTCGGCCCGATCCACCATCGCCCTGGCTATGGCTTTGTCCCGGCCCCTGGCCTCCGCCAAAGCGGCCATTTCCGCCCGCCAATAAGAAAGAAACTTCTCGTCGGCGACCTCATTGCCCGCCCTTGGCTCCACATCGCCGATGGTCGTGCCGGGCTGCATAGCGATCTTGTCACAGCTCATAGCTATGTAAGTGCCGGCGGAAATAGCGCCGCCCTTGATCAGGGCTACCGTCTCCACCGGGCACGCCTCGATGGTCTTGCGAATCTCCATGGCGGCGGCCACCGTGCCGCCGGGCGTGTCAATCTCCACGATCACCAGCTCAGCGGCCGGATCGGCGGCGGCCACCGCGAAGGCCCGCTCCATATAGCTGGAAAGCCCCGCCTCCACCGCCTTTTCCACAGAAATAATGTAAACCGCGGCGTCCTGGCTGTCTGTCGCCGCCGGCGCGGCCAAGGGCGACGCCAGCGCGCCCCACGCGATCAGCAATATCACAGCTATCGCCTTAAACATAGCCGTCGCCGCCGACGCCTTTACCTTGCTCAACGCTATCCCGCTCCTTTCCGGCCAACCCAACCGAACGTCCCTGCCCTACCGGCCACCCTACCGGCCAACCTGACCCGCCAATTCGGCCCGCCAACCCAGCCTCAACCCAGCTACGGGGCCCGCTCGGGCGTCAATTATTTTGACTCGCCTCTAATTTTACCACAAATTCCATCTGGGCGCCATTGCGGTAAAGGTTTATTTTCAGCACATCCCCCACCCGGTGATTGAGCACAATAGTTTGCACCTGCTGAATATCGGTGATTTTCTGATCGTCGATGGCCAGAATCACGTCTTCCCGCCGCAGCCCGGCCTTATCCGCCGGCGCGCCGCTCAACACGCTCTCAATGAGTACACCGGCCTCCACCGCCGCCTCGTCTATATCCAACAACTGCCGTATTTCCGGCGTCAGCGGCAGCATCGTGATCCCCATCCAGGGCCTGGCCCTGGTCACGCCGGCCTCCAGATCATCCAACACATTCAGCACCGTGCTGGTGGGTATAGCGAAACCAATGCCCTGGGCGGCCGCGTTGATCGCCGTGTTGATGCCGATCACCTCGCCGTTTAAGTTCAGCATCGGGCCGCCGGAATTGCCGGGATTGATGGCCGCGTCGGTTTGGAAAAGGTTTTGGTAGCTGGTGCCATCAATCGTCAGCGGCCGGCCGGTGGCGCTGATCACCCCCACGGTGACCGTGTGATCCAAGCCATAGGGATTGCCGATCGCCACTACCCAATCCCCCACATACACCTGATCCGAGTCCCCGATCACCAAGTAAGGAAAATCATTCCCCTCGATTTTGATCACGGCCAAATCCAGCTCCGGCGCCGTGCCGATGACCTTGGCCTCATAAGGCTCCTCATCGGAAGCCAGATACACCTGCAGCTGGCTGGCGCCGTTGATCACATGATTGTTGGTCAAAATATAGCCGTCCTCCCGGAATAAAAAGCCGGAACCCTGGCTGACCTGGGGCTGGGGCGGCCCGAAAAATTGCCGGAAAAAAGGATCATTGTACAAAGGATTCTCCGCCCCGGACAGCTCGGCGGTAATGCGCACCACGCTGTCGCCGCACTGGGCCACGATATCCCGCACCGTATCCGAGGTCATAATATTGCGCCCAAAGCTGTCCGACCGGTCGCCGCCGGGCCAGGCCGCCCCTGGGCCGCCCCCCGCCGAAGGCGCGTCCGGCGCCGCCGCCCCGCCGGGTGAAACTCCCGGTTCCTGCAGCGGCATTACGACATCACCTGCCGACGGGGAAAAGAATAATACCGCGGCGCCGATCAAAAGCCCAATCAAGATCAGCGCCAAAAAAAGAAAAACCTTTCTGCAGCCCGAGCTTCTTCGCTCCTGCCGCTCCCACTCAATCCTTTCCATAAATGACATTCCTCCTTCAAACGCGCGAGGCGCCTACCGCGGCGATAACCCGGGGTAATTACCTCAATTTGTGTCTTTATACTTACATAATAGCGCTCAGGCGCGTTTTGAAAAGGGTTTGCCGCCTTTTTTCACAGGAAATTCATTCGCGGCTCATAAGACTGACAAAAGGCGCGCCAGCCTGTCTTCCAGCCCGTCTTATTGGTAACTTGTGTCAGATAAAACCTGTTACAAAGTACTAAACCTTGATCAGGCGCTCCGAGGGCGTGATCCCCGGCAAGCGCCCCCGCTTGGCGATGGGCGCGCCCGCCAGCTCCTTGATATCCATGGTCATATCCACCGGCGGCGCGGCGGAAATATAGCTGCCTACCCCAAAAGCGTCGGCGCCCGCCTCCCGCAAGGCCCGGATCCGCTCCAGATTCAGACCGCCGCTGACAATCACCTTGACATGGCCATAGCCGGCCGCCGCCAGGCGAAATTTCACTTCCCGCACCAGGGCCGGCGTCACCCCGCCCCGCTCGCCGGGCGTGTCCAGGCGGATATAATTCAGATTCTCGCCCAAAGCCTCAGCCACCCGCAAGGCTTCCTCGCACTCGTCCTTGAAAGTGTCCACCAGCACGGTACGAACCTCCCCCGCTGGCATCAGCTCATTATAAGCCTTCGCCACCCGGACGGAATCCCCCATGATCAGAAAGATCGCGTGAGGAACTGTGCCCGAGGGGTTTTTCCCCGCCAATTTGGCGCCCAAAAGGCAGCTGGCCCCGGTGGCGCCGCCGATCACCGCCGCCCGCTCCATCACCGGCGCCACGGCGGGATGCACATGCCTGGCCCCAAAACAGGTAACCGGCGTATCCCCGGCGGCCTCCCTCACCCTGGCCGCGGCCGTCGCCCAGCCGCTGGCGCTGGACAGGCAGCCCAGCAACGCCGTCTCATACAGGCCAAAGTCCGTATAACGGCCCTCAATCCGCAGCAATACCTCCTTGGCGGCGAACCGGCTGCCCTCCGGCAGCGCCCAAAGCCTCAGACCGGCGGAGGGGATACCCGCCGACAGCAAGGCCACAGTTTCCGTCATGCCAGCTAAAACCCCCTCTTCCCGGGCAAAAACCTCGGCGGTGACCACCGTCTCCGCCAGTCCTTTTTTGGTAAGTATTTCATGGGTTTTGACAAAATATACATCTGTGGTGGCGCCGGACAATATCTCCTCATGGGTCGCTGAATGCAGGATCCGCCCCGGCTCGGCTCTCAGCTTGTCTACCTGCGCCAGTGTTATGATCGGTTCCGCCATGAACACTCTCCTTCGCGACCGGGCGCTAAAGCCGCGGCCAGTCGCTTTGTTTTTCTCCATAATACCGTAAACCGGCGGGCTTGTCCACAGTCAACCGGCGTATTTCCTATAATACCCACCAATAACCACCAATAATACCCACCAATACCCATTATCTATAAGGGGAAAATTTTTCGGTACCACTCATAACGCCGGCAAACCCGCTCCACATATTCCCTGGTCTCCTTGTAAGGGATGCCGGCCAGATTCTGCCGGCTGCCGTCCCAAATGCCCTCTGTCAGCCAGCCCCGCACCCTGGTCGGCCCGGCGTTGTAAGCCGCCAGCGCCTGCTCCGCCCCGTCGGGAAACTGCTGCCGCAGCCAATGGAAATACCAAATGCCGATATCCAGGTTGCGCGCCGGCTCCGCCAGTGACTCGGGCGTATAATCCGGCAGCTGCCGGCGGCTGGCCACCCAGGCGGCGGTCTCCGGCATGACCTGCATCAGGCCCACGGCGCCTTTGCCGGATTTGGCCGCCGGATTGAAACCGCTCTCCGCGTAGATCAGGGCCAGCACCAGCTGGGGATCTTCCTCCAGTTCCTCGCACTGGGCGACAATTTCCGCGTAATAAGGCGGCTTGTTAAACAGCGCCAACCAGCGATCCCTTTGGTTGAACCCCAGCGTCAGGCACAGCAGGCCAAAGCCCACCAGCGCCAGCCTGCCGAGACATCCCAACCTGCCCGGCCCGCCCCGCCGCCGGCTCCCAGGCCGCCGCCGGCGAGGCCCCAAAGGCGGCTCAGGCCGCCGCCTCTCATTCACAATCCCCTCCCGCCGCCGGCGCCTGGGCCGCCGTCCCGGCGGCGCCCGGCTCGGTGGCTTCAGTCCCCGCCGCCGGCGCCGCGCCCTGCCTGGCGCCCAGTTCCGGCCCGGCAGCCCCGGCGCCTCGCGCCGCCGCCCGCTCCAGCGCCTCCCGCCAAAATTGCCCTGCGACCCGCTGGGCCTCAGCCGGCGACCCATTATTATCAATAACCCTGTCGGCCTTGCTCAACTTTTCCGCCAAACTGCTCTGGGCCGCCAGCCGCCCCTGGGCCTCCCGGAGGGACAGCCCATCCCTGACCATCAGCCGCTCCGCCTGCCGCCGTTCCGACAGCGCCACTACCCAAACCTCGTCAAGCCAAGCGTCCATCCCGGTCTCAAACAGCAAAGGCGCCACCAGCAGAGCCGCTTTCTCCCCCGCCGCCGCCAAATCTCCCAGCTCCCGCCGTGTCTCCCGGTCTATGGCCGGGTGCAAAAGCCGATTCAAGGCCAGCCGGCTGCCCTCGTCGGCGAAGATCAGCCTGGCCAGCTCCCCCCGCCGCAACGCCTGCCCCTCGTCCAAATACCGCGCCCCAAACACCTCGCCAATCTCCAGCGTCACGGCGCTCCCCGGCGCGGTCAGCCGCCGGGAAATCCTGTCGGCGTCCACAATTCTCGCGCCCAGCCCAGCCAAATAATCCGTTATCATCGTTTTTCCCGCGGCGATGCCCCCGGTCAGACCAATAATTCTCATCCTCAGCTCCATTATCCTCAGTCATTATCCTTAATCATTATCCTTAATCATTATCCTTAATCAT
>JAISDE010000170.1 GCA_031265035.1 Peptococcaceae bacterium
GTCCAGAACGAAAATTGGAATTACGCCGCCTCTCTGCCCGAGTCGACCGCCGAATACAAAAAAGATTCCGTCAAGGGCAGCCAATTCGCAAAGCCGCTGTTTGAATTTTCCGGCGCGTGCGCGGGCTGCGGCGAAACGCCTTACGTAAAGCTGATAACACAGCTTTTCGGCGACAGAATGGTCGTCGCAAACGCGACCGGCTGCTCCTCGATATACGGCGGCTCCGCCCCTACCTGCCCTTACACGGTCAATGGGGAAGGCCACGGCCCCGCCTGGGCCAACAGCCTCTTTGAGGACAACGCCGAGTTTGGTTTGGGTATGTCCATGGCTTTGAACCAACGCCGGGCCAAGCTGGCCGATTTGGTCGGCCAACTGGCGTCCGCCGCTCCCGCCGCCAAAACGGTCGCCGACGCCTGGCTGGCCGGCAAGGATGAGGCCAAAGCCAGCAAAGAGGCCGGCCAGGCCCTGCTGGCCTATGTCAAGGCCAATCCCAGCGCCCTGGGCGACGAGATCGCCGGCATGGCCGACCTGTTGACCAAAAAGTCCACCTGGCTGATCGGCGGCGACGGCTGGGCCTACGATATCGGCTACGGCGGCCTGGATCATGTGCTGGCCGCCAACCACGACCTCAATATCATAGTCTTGGATACCGAGGTTTATTCCAACACCGGCGGGCAAGCCTCCAAATCCACCCCCACCGGCTCCGTCGCCAAATTCGCCGCCGCCGGCAAGCGGGTAAAGAAAAAAGACCTGGGCATGATGGCCATGAGCTACGGTTACGTCTATGTGGCGACGGTGGCCATGGGCGCCAATCCGGCCCAGCTGCTGAAAGCGGTCACCGAGGCGGAGGCCTACCCCGGCCCGTCCCTGATCATCGCTTACGCCCCCTGCATCAACCACGGCATTGATATGGCCAAGACCCAGGCGGAAGAAAAGAAAGCGGTGGACACCGGTTATTGGCAGCTGTACCGCTACAATCCCCTGCTGGCCGCCGAGGGCAAAAATCCCTTCACCCTCGACAGCAAGGAGCCCAGCGGCGATTACCTCTCCTTCCTGGAGGGCGAGGTGCGTTATTCCTCTTTGAAGAAGCTTTTCCCCGACGCGGCCGAGCGGCTGTTCCGGCAATCCGCCCAGGACGCCAAAGACCGCCTGGCCTCCTACAAGAAGCTGGCCAGTGGCTGAGAGCGGCTCAGGCGGCCGCTGACGCCGAAGCCCGCATGACGGCGTCAAGCCACATTATCACGGCGTCAAGCCACATTATCCTACAATCTTTATCATGAGATAAGGCCCCGGAAGCTAAGCACGGCAAGGCTTCCAGGGCCTTATTCCTGTTTTGGGGTGTCAAAATTTATCCCCGCGACTTTATACGCGCGATACGCGCGCCAGCATTGTTTTGGCATTTTGTGGGCCAAGCCCGCTGCCCTTCGTGTTTCGGGCGGGGTCTGTACGGTAAAACACGTAGAACAGCTTGTCAAGCGCGGTTGCCGGCACACCGGGATCGTCATCGGTAAGAGCGATCTCAACCCAACCAGCCGCCGGCGCTCCGGCGAATCGGCCACGCCCTTCTCAATCCCCTCCGGATAAGCTTTTATGGAGGTCAGCGGCGTTCTCAAGTCATGGGAAATACCGGCGATCAATTCCTTGCGGTTTTCCTCGTCACCCCGCCAAAGTTTTTCCTTGAGTTTTCCATCCCTTTGTGGTATAAATTTGTTTGTGGCAATACTGTTAATTTTGTTTGTGACAATATCGTCTTGTAGGGGTGCGCATGGCTACCGTATGCGAGTTTTGCAAAAGCAAATACGCTGATAACACGCTTGAGTTTTGCCCGGGCTGTGGCGCGAAGCTGAAAAAAATCCCGGATCCCCCCCGGCGGGATGTGGGCGCCCCGCCGCCCGCCAAACAGTCGGGCAAGGGGTTGCCGATGACCCGCTGGATTATAGGCATACTGTCTGTATGTATTTTGCTCGGGACGCTTTTTTCCATGATCGGGGATCGATCCGGCTCTGGCTCCCGAACGCAGGGATCGGGCGCTGGCGCGAGCCCGGGCCAAAGCGAGCGGCGGGAGGTTTTCCAGGGGGAGCTCACGCGGCGGCTAGCGTCCCGTATTTGGGGTGTCGAGACCGTCACGGCGGAGATGGCCGCCCAACTGACCTATTTGAGTTTACACATGTCGGACGACGAGGTTTATGTCGGTTATGGGTTTGGCGACCCTTTCGCGGCGGATTTCGCGGCCGAGTTTTTCGCGGAACCCTACGACCGCGCGGGTAACCGCGACATTGAGTTGCAGCCTTTCAAGGGCTTGCTAAAACTCGATACAACCATTTCGGTATCATCGTCCGTCCTGACGCGGATGAAAGGCTTACAATATTTGTCGTGCCCGTATTACGAGGATGATTTCTCGGGCATCGGGAGCCTGTCCTCGCTGGAGACACTCCTGATCGGCTATTCCTCCCTCAAAACGCTGGCTGGGATTGAGAATCTCCCCGCGTTAAAGGAGTTGTCCCTTGAAAGCGCCGATATAACGGACTTATCCCCCTTATCAAAATGCGCGAGCCTGATCTCATTATCGCTCAACCGCTGCGGTGATATTCAAAAACTCGACATCATTGGTGATTTCGCTAACTTGACCTCGCTTGCCATCATGGATCCCGACGACTTGGACTTGAGTTTCATCGGCAGGCTTAAATTGCTGAAAAGACTGACAGTCAGCGACTCAAATACAAAAACCCTGGCCTTTGTGGGCGAGCTGCCGAACCTTGAGTATTTGCGCCTGAGCGGCAATTCAGAAGTAAAGTTTATGCCCTCCTTTGAGCGGCTGGCCGGCAGCCTGAAAGAGCTGGAGTTGAGCGCGTCATATCTGGACGACGTTGATTTTTTGTCCGATCTGACAAATTTGGAAAAACTCAAGCTATATAGCCCACCCTCCGTCAGGCCCCTGGCCGGCATGACAAAGCTGGAGGAGTTGACCATATCCCCGGGGCGGAGCGTTGATACCCTCGCCCCGCTCGGCAACCTTACGTCGCTGAAAAAGCTTGTCTTTGTCCCGAATATGGGATTTAGGCCATGGAGCGACAGTGTATTTTCCTTCCTGTCAAGCCTCGGCCAATTGGAAGAATTGAGTCTCGCCGGTTGCGGGCTCTACTTCAACGCCGACCCCGTCTACACCCTCAAGAATCTGAGATCACTGGATTATTCCGGCAACACGGTATGCGGTAATTTAGCCAATATTAAAAACCTCCCGGGCCTTGAGAGCCTGAATCTCAATAAAACCCATTTCGCGAGGGACTTTTGGGTAGAATCGGACGGTTTCATTACCAATATCGGCGTTGACGGCGAGCAGACAATAGATTCCCTGACCTCAAGCATCGCCGCGCTTGCCAATCTGCGGGAGCTTGACCTCTCCAATACCGATTTGTATGACATATCGTTTTTGACCAATCTAAAGAATATGACATATTTTTACGCGAGCAACAATTATATAACGGACGCCTTTGTTCTCACCGAGCTTCCCGCGCTCAAGGTCGCCGACCTTTCGGCCAACGCCATAGCGAACTGGGACGCGTTGGATTCGTTGAAAGACTCCGCGCTAATAATCGGCCGGCGCTGACAACAAACGGCTCGCCGCCGGATCTGAATACAAGGGGTGACGGAAAGTGGCGATTTTTAAAGTAATTAAATATGACGGGCCCGCGAACGTACTGGCATGGAAATTTCCGGGGACAGCGTTTAACACCTTGTCCCAGCTGATCGTCAACGAATCTCAGGAAGCCGTATTTTTTAAAGGCGGCGCGGCCTTGGATGTATTTGGCGCCGGCACGCACACACTGAGCACAAATAATATTCCCTTGCTCTCCGCGCTGGTAAACATGCCCTTTGGGGGCAAGAGCCCGTTCTCGGCCGAGGTATGGTTTGTCAACAGGCTTTTTGTGCTTGATCTGAAATGGGGAACCACCGCGCCGATTCAAATACAGGATCCCAAGTATAACGTCCTGTTGCCTGTGCGCACCTTCGGCAGCTTTGGCGTTCGGATATCCGACACGCAACGGTTTATCACCAGCCTCGTCGGCGTTTCGCCGTATCTCGACGCTAACGCGCTGGCGAATTATTTTTGCGGCATATTGATGAACAATATCTCGGACTGCATCTCGTCCTATCTGATTGTGCGAAAAATCGGTATTTTGGAACTCAGTGCCCACCTCACGGAAATGTCGGCCGAGATATCGGAACGCCTTTCCCCTATTTTTGGTGAGTACGGGGTCATGCCGGTTAATTTCAGCGTCATGTCGGTAAACGTGCCCGAGAACGACAAGAGCGTGGTCAGCCTGAAAGCGGCGTTGGCGAAGCGGGCCGAGATGGACATTATCGGATATAACTATATACAGGAGCGTTCGTTCAACACGTTTGAGAACGCGGCGCAAAACGAGGGCGGGGCGGGAACCTTGATCGGCGCCGGCTTGGGCCTGGGCATGGGCGCGGGTATAGGCGGGGCGGTGGGAACGGCTTTGGGCGGCCTGTCGCCGTTGGATATCAGCGAGAGCGCCGGGCGAAAACCCGACGAGAGAATCACTTGCCCCGCCTGCGGGAACCTGAACCTGGCCCAAGCGAAATTTTGCTCCAAATGCGGCGACAAACTTGAGAATATCCCCTTGTTCTGCTCCAATTGCGGCGGGCGTATACAGCCGGACTGTGGCTTCTGCCCCTCCTGCGGCAAGCCGATAGCGAAGGAGACGGGGCAATGAGGGGTTTGGCTTATCGCGCCGCGATGGCTGTCGTCGCGGTCGTCGCGTTAGTCTTGGTGTTTTGGCAAGCGGGGTGGCTTGGCGCTCCGCTATTCGCGGCGGGAGAGCTGGCGCTGCTTTGCGCCTGCGCGGTGTATACCTTGCTGATCCTGCCGCCGATCATCCGGCCGCTTGCCGCGCCCGCCTCAATTGGAGCGGGGTTTGCCACCGTATTGTTCGACGCGGCCTGCGTCGTCATCGCCTGTCTCCAAAATGGCGATTTTTGGACGCCGGTCATTATAGCGATCGCGGTGTATGCCTTATTGCTGCTCACTATTCTTTTTATGTTCGCGAGGCAGCGAGATTAGGCGTTTTACCGCGTTTTGCTGATTGGTTCAATGAAAAAGAATGATTTCGTTTGTCTGCAAAGCGTTATACATAAAGGGGACGCGAGGGGGGCGAAAATAATTTTCGCCCCCAAAAACTCACTAGAGTGTGTCAAAAATGGGATAAAGTCTAGCGCG
>JAISDE010000012.1 GCA_031265035.1 Peptococcaceae bacterium
CTCTGGCGGCGTTGCTCATTCTTGGCGTACCGCTGAGGGTACGCCCGCGAATTCCCGCCTTGCCAGAGGAAAAAATTCCGGCGCAAAATTTGTCAACTTTATTTCGTAACGATGCCTTACCTGCTCCAGATGGCCCGCAGCCGCTCCAACGCCTGGGCGAAAGCCCGCTCCTGGCGCAAAAAGTCAAATTCCTCGCCTTGCTCCAGGCTCTTCAGGAGCAGCCGCCGGTAATAATCCAGGGAGCGGGACGCGGCGGCGGCCGGCTCTACATGGCTGAACAAAGGATTGGTCAAATAATATTCCCCCCCGTCGGCCTGGCTCATTTCTTGCAGGCATTCCGCCAATTTTTCCATATAACGCAACACCTGCCCCGCCTGACGCCGTCGGGCGCAACAGCAGGCCAGTTCCAAAAGGCCGGCGACGCGGCTGCCCGGATCCAGCCGAAACATATCCAGCAGCCCCTCGTTCAGGCGCAGCAGCGCCTCCTCCAACTCGCCGCCGCCCTCATCGCCGCCCTCGCCGCCGCAGATCGCCGCGTAGCTGACCAAGGCCCCGCCCACATGCCGCAGCCGTTTGAGCATGTTGGTCTGCAATAACTTTTTCGCCTCGTCGTAGCGTTGCTGACGGATGTACAAGGGCACGAGCATATCCTCCGGATTGATAGGATTTTTCGGGATTTTGGCCAGGATTTCCTCCGACAAATCGCCGCGCCCCACCAGGGAATACAGGGCGCTCAACAAATAATTGGCGTTGTAGGCGATGTGATCCGTGTCGCTGGTGGCCGCCAGCTTGAGCAGGCGGATGGCTTTGTAGGCCAATTCCTCCATTTCCCCCGCGTCGGCGGCCTGCTCCAGGCAGGCGAAATATAAGGCGCCCAGGCGAAACTTCAAAAAAAGATTTTGGGGGTATTGGTACAAATACCGCTCGCAAAGCGCCACCGCCGCCCCGACGCCTTCTGTCTCAAAGAGCCGGCCGCATTCCTCCACCAGATCCAGCGCCGCGTCTTCCCCAAGTTCCAGGTCATAATCCAGCAGGTGATCGATGGTGGTGTTGAAGTAGCGCGCGATCGAGGGCAGCAAGGTAATGTCCGGGTAAGCCTGGCTGCTCTCCCAGCGGGATACCGCCGGCACGGACACACCGACGGACTGAGCCAAATCCTCCTGGGTGGCCCCCTTTTCCTTGCGCATACTGTAGATCACTTTCCCGATGGGCAGTCTTTTCACGCTTTTCACCCCTTTATTCGCGTTATTTAAGCTATTTAAGCTTACCTTTACATTGTAAAGGAAACGCTACTATTAGGCAAGAGAAACTTGATCAAAGGTAGATTAAAATTGTCTGACGGTTAATATAGCGGCTAATATGAAAAGCCAATATAAAAGCCAATATGGCAGTTAATATAAAAAGCTAATATTGAAGGGGGAAAAGCGTTTATGTCCCGAAAAATCCGCAAAATCATCACCTTGGCGCTAACAGTTATACTTTGCGCCGTCCTGACAGCGCCGGCCGGGGCGGCGGTGGGGGCGCCGGCTCAGACGGCCAGCCCCTCGGCCAACAATTTTCTGGTCGACGGCAGGTCATACTGGGATTATACCAGCCCGGCGCCTCACAACGCCTATACAGTTTACGGCGACAACCACTTCAACGCTTACAATATCAACGGCAACAATTACTTCAAGCTCAGGACGCTGGCCTACTACCTCAGCGGCACGGCAAAACAGGTGGGTGTCGGCTGGGACAATGACGCCAGGGCCGTCCGCCTGACCAGCGGACAGGAATATATCGGCGGCTCTGAGGATTATATGGGCTTTGCCCCCGACGTCAAGGCGGCCCAACTCACCAACGCCAAAATCTATCTGGACGGCAAAGAAATCAGCTATGAGACCTACAATATTGACGGCAGCACTTTTTTCAAGCTGCGGGATATTGGCCAGGCATTGAATTTCGCCGTCAGCTGGGATGGGGAGACTCACACCGTCGCCCTGGACACGACCAAAAGCTACGGCGGCGGCGCTTTGCCGCCCAGTGGCGTCACTACGTCGCCCAATACCGCCGCGACGGCTGAGACGCCTTTCGCCCTGGCGGACGCGGTCTTTAAGACCCCGGCTGATGTCAGCGCCTACAATGCCGCCATAGCCGAAGAGGCGGCGGCCCAGGCCCTCAGCGCCCAGCGCGAGGCCCAGGTGAGCGCCAAGATCGAGGAGGTCATCGCCGCCCATATCCTGCCCGATATGAGCGACTTGGAAAAAGAGCGGGCCATCCATGACTATTTGATCACCCATTCCACTTACGAATGGCCCACCGGTGAGGGTACCCTGCCCAGCAACCATGATTATGTCTACAGCGCTTATGGGCTGCTCATCAAGGGCCGGGGCTGCTGCTCCGCCTACGCCAGCGCCATGAAGCGCTTTATGGACAGGCTGGGCGTCCCCTGTGAGTACGTGTCGGCCAACCCCCCGGGGGGCGGCGGCGGCCACGCCTGGAATAGGGTCAGGCTCGACGGGCTGTGGTATGAGGTGGATGTGACCTGGGATGAGGCGGAGGAAATTTCCGGCGGCGCGGTGGATCTGGGCGTCGCCTATACCCCCTACGCCGTGGGGCGGGGCTTCGGCGGCTACGCCAACAATTACACGCTGGGCGGCGACATGCTGCAATACTCTTATGTGGTCAGCTATCGCTATTTCAATAAAGCGCCGGCCAATTTCGGCCATCAGAGCTATGCCTGGACGCCCCGGGCAGGATCCAGCCAGCGGGATATGTCCCTGGACACCATCTACGCCGCCAGAACTATGGCGGGTTACGCCGATTTTTCCCGGGACGATATCGGGTCGAATATGCCCCTGCCGCCGGCCAATACCTACAGTATTGACGCCGCCCAAAACGAGCTGATCCAGCTGGGGATCCGCCCCGACATCTTCGCCCCTCTCTCGGACGCCGATCGGAGCGGTTATAAATATACGGAGCTGCTGATCAAAAAATTGCGTTCCCTGGGGCTGACGCCGGAGTATTATTATATGTACTCCCCGGTAGACAGCGGATCGGCGGTAACGGCGGGGCAAGCTTTCAATTTCGCGCGATCCTACGTCCTCCATAGCGGCGCCAGCTCGGATTTACCTCTCAAGCGTTATGTTTTCGCCCAAAACCGTCCCCTCCGGCTGCCCATCAGCCTGGGAGCGGAACCTTTGACGCTGCCCGATTTCAGCGTCTACAGCGTTGACTCGCTGGGCACCGCCATCCAAACCGGCGCTTTTGGCAATCTGACGATCAATATCGCCTATGATTTCAGCGACACCGTGCCCAACGGCGGCCTGATTTCCCAGCAACCCAGCCCCGGCTCGCTGTCGGATCGGGTGGCGCTGGTCTTTTGTCAGAAATTCACCCTGCCCGGTCTGACGACCGGCGCTGAGCAGGGCGCCGGACAGGGGCAAGGCGCCGGGCAAGGCACTGAGCAGGGCCAGGGTACGGGGCAGGGCGCTGAGCAAGGCCAGGGCGCCGGCCAAGGCCAAGGCTCTGGGCAGGAGCAGAACACCGGCGGCCCAACCGGACCCTCCCCCGCCGCCGGCTTTATCGGGCTGACCATGGAGGAGGCTCAGCGCTTACGGGAGAGCCTGACCGAGCAGCAAATTTGGATGTACCTGAGACACAGTTCCAATGACGATATTTACAGTGACACCGTGCCCAAAGGGCGCATAGCCTGGCAGGATCCCCAACCGGGGACTGAGTTACCCATGGGGGCGACTGTTAGTGTGGGCCTGAGCCTGGGATCGCTGCCCATCGTGCCCGACGTGAGCGGTATGACGCAAAGTGAGGCTTGGCAAGCCTTCCAGGATATTACCCCCACTACTATATCCGGCGGCTTTAGGCTGTTGCCCCAATATGAGCCCAACGCCACAGCGCCCAGGGGCACGCCGCTTTACACCATCCCGGCGGCGGGCACGCCCTTCAATCCCCTGACGGGCGACACAGTGATCCTGGTGCTAAGCGACGGGCCATAAAGGCCCAAACCGGCTCTCGCCGCGGCGCCGCGCCCGGTTATAGATCAGATCGTCTTTCTCGCGTAACTCACCCGTTCCGGCATCCGATCCGGGGACACGCGCTTGCCGTCCACCGCGATACTGCCGCCCGTCGCGGCGATATGCCCCGCCAGCAGCTTCATAAACGTTGTTTTGCCCGCGCCGTTCCTGCCGAGCAAGCAGTATATCCCGCTGTCGGGGACACTCAGGCTGATACGGTCGATCGCGGTAGTCTTGCCGTAGCGTTTGGTTACATTGTCAAACTCAATCATCTGAGATCGCTCCTCTCCGGTTTCGCTCGCCAGTATAACTCAGCCGTTAAAAGGCAAAACGGAACTCTTCTTTTAGGGGTCGTTCGCGGTGGCCTGAGCGGTAGGTTTTCAGATCGCCCTCGAAAATCAGTTTCCCGCCCAGCCCCAACAAATCTTGCGGGCGGATCATATACCGGGGCTTATACGCGTCCCGCACACCGTTTTCCCGGAGGACGTGATACACAAACTCTGAGCAGAAAAATCTCCTGTGGCTCCCGTAGCCCTTGCCGACAACATTGCCGATTAGCCCGGCGTAATTATAGCCGAATTTGTGACTGTCAAGCAGGAAATCCCAAAGTTGTGACTTGATACCGGCATATTGCTCATCTGAAACCGGGAATTGGATCACCGCCCCCGGCAAGAAGCTGTGCGAGCTATAGAAATCATCGTCCAGGCTCTCGTGTTTGAAGCACCCAATAAACGGGTTGCGGGCCCAGCGTCTGCCAAAGCTGAACATATACTCAAGGTTTTCGTCAAGGGACAGCGCGGAGTGGGTATATCTGTCGCCGGTAAGTAGCCCGACCGTTCGCGACAGAATTGTCTGGCTTCGCGATAGGACAACGTAAATGCTCGAATTCTTTGTCACTTGCTATTATTCCTTTCTTGGATGATGGCTATCATTTCCTCAACGGAAATGCCGAGGGTTTTCGCCTCCGCCAAAAGCGCGTCTATCGTTTGGTTGAGGAAAACCGCCCGGCGCCGCCCGGTGATCTTCTCTCGCGCGCCGGCCGCGACCCGCATGCCGATTCCTCTGTCTTTGTACAGAATACCCGCGTCCGTCAGTTTGCTGACAGCCTTTACGGCGGTCGTCGGGTTCACCGTGTATACCTTGGAAATTTGTGTTGTGGAGATAATCAGGTCGTCGGTCTGGTACGCGCCCGTAACGATGTCACTCTCGATTCTCTCCATGATTCGCGTAAAAATCGGCTGACTGTCGTCCAAAACCGGCACCCCATCTCCTGTTCCTGTTGAGTTAATTAGTTAATGACTCAACTGATTAACAACTATAACACGATCCCCCTTGAATGACAAGAGGGATCGTAAAATAAATTTGGGCTATAGGGAACAATAAGGGAACAATTTAGGAACAATTTTAGGAACAATAAAAGCCGTTATTTCGAGGTAGAATGCCATGTGGCGTTGTTTGTTTTTCCTCGCAATTCAATTTTCCCGTCGTTCCGTAAATCATTGAGCAAAATATGAATCTGCTTCCGTGAACGGCTCGGCAATACCTGTCGCAATTCCTTGAAAGGAGTCCCCTTATCGCCGCTCTCTCGGATATGCTTCAAAATCAGTTCTTTGTTTGTCTCTCGGTCTAAGCCATCAATACGGGTGTGGACACCCGATTTGCCTGCCGCTTCATACAAGTTCCGCGCCAGTACATATTTGCCGCGTCCGGTGTGCTCGACGATTCCCATATCTACAAGCCGTTTGATGCGTTCTCGCATAGCTGGGGTCAGCTTTTGTTCGCGGAACAAGGCGTCCACAACAATGAAATCCTCTGTTATCATTACTTCAAGTCGCTCATCGCCAATTTTATTTATAAGGTTGAGCATACGCTTGTCCAGTACCAGACCGTTCAGGGTGAGCTTGACGAAATGTACGTCGGTGCCGCGGAAATCAGGTAGCGGCTTTGCTTCGCGGACAGCCATTTCATATATCAGGTTCATACCTTGCCCGGAGCGTTCCACCAACCCGCAAAGCTGGAATATATCGGCGATACGGCGGTTGCGCGGCGCTTGCCTGTCCAGAATATTCTCCACTGTTATGCCCCAAGGGAATCCGCCTGGGCTTTCCACAACAAGCCTGTCGCGGTACTGGCGCAAAAATATACTGCCCGGAAGCTGGTAACTCCTATGGCTCA
The DNA here is from genome assembly GCA_031265035.1 of Peptococcaceae bacterium. Taxonomy (GTDB): domain Bacteria; phylum Bacillota; class Peptococcia; order DRI-13; family UBA5745; genus JAISDE01. The sequence continues at coordinate 6,186 of JAISDE010000012.1, forward strand.
CGGCGTTCAAAACGGCTTCTCTGACAACGCTCTCATTAAAGGTCGGAATCCCGAAAACATGGAAACCTTCTTGATAATGTTGCTTGTCATTGCGGAGATTGACGAGTTCCCAAATACGGTCGTAGTAATTGAAAAACCCATCGCGGAATTCTTCTCGCTGGGCGGCAGGGCCTGCCGTTTCTTTTGAGCGGTATTCAAAAACAAACTCCGCCTGCGTCAGATACTTTCGGAGGCCAGCGCGTGTCCCAAACAATATCAACGCGGCATAGGTTACGCCCTTATCAGTGACAGCTTCGCAATCCCGCATGAGCTGTTCAGTCATAAGGCCCAAAACGCGTTTGTTACGGCTGTTTTCCGCCCATGTTCCGCGGAATATCTCAATGGCGTTGTTGTCCAAATCGGCGATGGTCGCGCCTTCGCAAATGTCATCAGAGAAATCGTGCCCGGATTCCGCATAAATGTTAATTCTGACTTCCTCAGGCATAGGAATCAGGCTATCACCCTTGTACCACCAAGCGATTCCGTCAGCCTGCACGGGCAATCCCACAGCGCGGCTGGCAACAGCAAACACCAGGACGCGTTTACCATCGTGCTCATATAACTGGAAATCGACGCGGACATGGAGGGCGTCCATCAGGTTTTCCCGCGCGCGCTCCGGTTGCTCAAACGCTTTGCTGCCGACGACTGAGCGGGGGCGCTTGTCGGTGATGCCGAACACCAGTTTCCCACCGCCGCAGTTTGCTAAAGCGCAACAAATTTTCATCGCGTCCGTATAATCGTATCGGTTTTTCGCTTCTTTGAACTGATAGCGTTCACCCTCCGGGGCAATGAGCAATTCCTCAATGGTTTCGTATTTATTCATTTGTCATACCTCAATATCCGCTTGTAATAGCTATTTAGCGGCGCGCCAGGGCCTGGGTGAGATCGGCGATCAGATCCGCCGCCGCTTCCAGGCCCACCGATAGCCGCAGCAACCGCCCGTTGATGCCCTTCGCCTCCCTTTCCGCCGCCGGGATATCGGCGTGGGTTTGCAGCGTCGGGTAGGTGATCAGGCTTTCCACTCCGCCCAGGCTCTCCGCGAATTGGATCAGCTTTACCCGGCCTAAAACTTGCCGCGCCAGCGCCTCGTCCCGGATCTCAAAAGAGATCATGGCCCCAAAGCCGCTGGTTTGCCGGCAGGAAATGGCGTAGTCCGGGTGGCTCTTGAGGCCGGGATAACGCACCGCCGCGACCTCTGGCCGGGTCAGCAGCCACGCCGCGATTGTCGCGGCGGTTTTTTGCTGCCAGGTCAGCCGGGCCGCCAGGGTTTTGAGTCCCCTCAGGATCAGCCAGCTGTCGAAAGGGGCCAGGCAGGTGCCCATTGTATTGGCGAGAAAACGCAGCCGCGCCGCCAATTCCGGCTCTTTGACCACCAAAAAGCCGGCCAGGGTGTCATTGTGCCCGCCCAGGTATTTGGTGCCGCTGTGCAATACCACATCAGCCCCAAGGCTCAAAGGCCGCTGAAAATAGGGCGTTAAAAACGTATTGTCCACAATCAGGCGCAATCCCCTGGCCGCCGCCAGCCGGGCTACCTTGGCGATATCCGTCACCTGCATCATGGGATTGGTGGGTGTCTCCAAAAAGATCGCTTTGGTCGCCGGCGTAATCGCCGCCTCCATCAGGCTGGGATCGCCGGCCAGGGTAAACTTGATCCCTTTTTTCACCGACAATTGGAAAAATAGCCGGTGGGTGCCGCCATATAAATCGTCGGAGACAATCAGGTGATCGCCAGGCGCGAACAATTCCATCAAAGTGGTGACCGCCGCCATGCCGGTGGAGAAAGCCAGGGCGTCGGTACCGCCCTCCAAGGCGGCCAAGGTATGCTCCAAATACTCCCTGGTGGGGTTTTGGGTGCGGGAATAATCATAGCCGGTGCTTTCGCCCACGCCGGGGTGGGCGAAGGTGGCCGACTGAAAAATAGGCACGCTGATCGCGCCGGTATGATCATATTTTTTCCCGCTGCCGTGGACACAAAGGCTCTCAAAATCCATTCCTCTCACCTCAATAAAAAAAGCTCAATAAAAAAACTAAAAATAGCAAAAAACTCTTGACTTACATTATATTACATATTATAATAAAAATGGGTATGATGACGGCCGTCTCTACCGCGATCGAATACCGAAAAAAGCGATAGAAGAGAAGGGAAGTTGAGGACAGCGTATGGCAAGTATCCCATTTGAGGTTGTGGAAAAGTTTGGTGTATTGTCTGAGTCGCCGCAAGGCTGGACGAAAGAATTGCGTCTGGTGAGTTGGAATAATCGGGGCGCCCGTTATGATCTGCGGGAGTGGTCGCCGGGCGACGATAAGGCCAGCCGGGGAATCACGCTCTCGTTGAGGGAAATGTACACATTGCAGGAAATGCTGGGCGCTATGGAATTGCCGGAGGACGAGGAGGGAGAGGAAGGAGAGGAAGCGGCGGACAAGGCGGACAAAGCGGCCGCGGAAAAAATCAAGGCATTGGAGACGGGCCGGCGAAAAGGGGCCTGAGACCGGGCGGTGGGACAGTGGCAAAAGCCTGAGGCCGGGTGGCGAGCCGCGCCAAAAATAAAAGAGCTAGCGGTCAGGGCAACGCCGCGCGATTGAGCCGCGCGGCATTGTCCCTGGCGGCCCGGCGCTGGCGGCGCTGTCGCGGAGCCTCTGACAGCGCCGCGCTGGCGCATTGCCCCTGGCGGTGCCCCGTTGGCAGCGTTGGCAGCGTCGCTTCTGGCTTCGCTCATACTGTCCTTGTAAAAGCGCCGCGCTTTGTGTATAATAACGGCATGGAACAAGCCATCATCAGAATCATTGATCAATACGGCTATGTGGGCGTGGGCTTTCTCATAGCGGTGGAAAACCTTTTTCCGCCAATCCCGTCGGAGATTATTTTGACTTTCGGCGGCTTTCTGACAACCTTCAGCGCCCTGAGGCCGGCAGGGGTGATCGCCGCCGCTACCGTCGGCGCCGTAGCCGGCGGCTGCGTCCTTTACCTTTTAGGCAGGCTGCTAAACAAAGACCGGTTGATCCGGCTGATTGAGAGCCGCCCGGTAAAAATACTGCGCCTGAAAAAAGAGGACATTGGGCGGGCGGAAAAATGGTTTGCCCTGCATGGCGGCAAAGCCGTTTTTTTCTGCCGCTTCGTGCCCATTGTGCGTAGCCTGATCTCCATACCGGCTGGTATGGCCCGCATGGCGCCCGGCGCTTTTTTGGGCCTGACGGCGGCCGGCACGCTCATCTGGAATACGGCGCTGGTTTTGCTGGGCCGGGCCGCCGGCGGCGCCTGGACAACCATCGCCGCATATGTTGATGTCTACGCGATGGTGGCCGCCGCTTGCCTGGCGCTGGTTCTTTTGGGGATACTGGCGGTGTTCGTCAAGAAAAGATTTTTTTCCTGACGACTGGCGCTCAATTGATCTCCTGTGTCCAGCCGAAAGTATCCGGCAGCGTCCCCCACTGGATGCCGGTAATGGTATCATATAGCTTTTGCGCCACCGGGCCGATTTTGCCGTCCCGCACTCGCAGCTTTTTGCCCTGAATGTTGAACAGGCCGATGGGTGAGATGACGGCGGCGGTGCCGGTGCCAAAAGCTTCCTCCAACCGGCCGCTCTCGGCGGCGTCCCGCAACTCATCCACGGAGATTTTCCGCTCCGCCACCTTGTAGCCCCAGCTCTTGAGCAGGATCAGGGCGCTGTTTCTCGTCACGCCGGGCAAAACGCTGTCGCCCAGTTCCGGAGCGACGATCTCGCCGCCGATCTTGAACATGACGTTCATGGTGCCTACTTCCTCAATATATTTGCGCTCAGCGCCATCCAGCCACAGAACCTGAGTATAGCCCAGATCTTTGGCCTTTTTCTGCGCGATCAGTGAGGCCGCGTAATTGCCGCCGCATTTGGTAAACCCGGTACCGCCCCTGGCGGCCCGGACGTACTCGTCCTCCACGTAAATGCTGACCGGGTTGAGCCCTTCTTTATAATAGGCGCCCACCGGCGACAGAATGACCACGAATTTGAACAGATCCGGCAGCCGGACGCCCACATTGGACTGATCGGAGTACATGAAAGGCCGGATGTACAAGGAAGTGCCTTCTTCCTTGGGCACCCAATCCTGATCCAGCCGGATCAACCGGCAGATGGCGGTCAAAAAATCCTCCGTCGGAATAGGCGGCATACAAAACCGAGCGGCGGAGCGGTTCAGGCGGGCGGCGTTCTCCAAAGGCCGAAACAGGCGGATTTTGCCGTCGGCGCAGGTATAAGCCTTCATGCCCTCAAAAACCTCTACCGCGTAATGCAGCACCATGGCGGATGGCTCCATGGTGAGCGGGCCGTAAGGGATGATCCGGGCGTCATGCCAGCCCTTGCCGGTAGCGTAATCCATCATAAACATGTGGTCGGTAAAATACTCCCCGAAGCCTAAATTTTTCCAATCAGGCTTGGCCTTGGGAGCGGGGTTTTTAGTAACGCTGATATCCATATGCGGGCTCCTTCCTCAAATGATCTCCGTAAATGATCTCCGTAAATGATCTCCGTAAATGATATCCGTAAATAATATCCGTATTATACATAAATCCGGGCAAAAAGGAAAGGTTTTTTCCCCCGGCCGGCGTTGTATACAACGCCATATCTACGCCATATTTATTCCGGCAGCACTTCCTCGGCGGGGAGCGCCGGCGCGTCGGCCCAGAGGCGTTCCAGATTGTAAAAATCCCGCTCGTCTGTCTGGAAAATGTGAATGATGACCTGGCCAAAATCCAGCAAGATCCAGCGCCCCTCGCGAAAACCCTCAATCCGGTGGGGTCTGATCCCATGTTTTTTCAACTCATCTTCCGCGCCACCGGCCATCGCCTGGGTTTGCGTCCGGCTCGATCCCGTGGCTACCACAAAAAAATCGGTGATCAGCGTTAAATCCTCCAGCTTCAGCACCGTGATTTTGGCGCCCTTTTTTGCCGCCATAGCCCGGGCGGCGATGATTGCCATTTCCTTGCTTTCCATCCTCGGTAATCCCCCTTTTTCCTGCCGCAGCCACTCCAGGCATCGCGTCATGCCAGCGTGAACCGGCTGCTTTTTTCTGGCCAAATAGTCAAAAGTCTGGTTGATCGCCTCGATCATCGCCGCCCGGAGATCTTGCCGGCAAAGCCGCCGCAGCAGCTCAACCCCTGGATAATCCCGGCTCGGCTCGATTAGATCCGCCATAAAGATGATACATGCTTCCCGGCTCATCCCCGGGCCGCCGGTGGTGTGAAAACGGATAGCCTCCAAAATCACCGGGTCGCTGATCCCCCAGTGGCGCTCCGCCAGCCAGGCGGCCACCGGCCCGTGCAAAATCGAGGGTCGCGCCCGTTCCGCCGGATCGGTGATCAGTCCCTGGGCCTCGGCCAGCGCCAGCAGCGCCGGGGTCGGCATTTCCTTGGCGCCGTCATGCAACAGGCCGGCCAGGGCCAGCCTCGTCAGGTCGCCGCCAAACCGCCTGCCCATGATTACCGCCTCATCCGCTACCAGCAGACTGTGCAGCAGCCGCGTTTCCCCCAGCTGCCCGACCATTCTTGCCCGCTGCGTCTCCCATTGCCCGCCCTGTCCGGCCCGCCGGCAAGCCGCCGCCCCGATCTCGCCTGGCGCTGTGGCGGTTGCCGCCCCGATCTCGCCTGGCGCCGGGGCGGCTACCGCCGCGATCTCACCGGGCGCTGTGGCGGCTGCCCTCGCGATCTCACCTGGCGCTGTGGCGACTGCCGCCCCGGCGCCGGTGGCGTCCCACTCCTGTCTCATACTCTGTACAGTCCCTGTTTGGCGATATAATGCTCCACCGTTTCCGGCAGCAGGTATTTGATGGTTCTGCCCTCGGCTACCCGGCGCCGGATATCCGTCGAGGAAATCGCCATGGCCGGCACCTCAATAGCGATCACCTTATCCCGATAAGCCGGCTTCAATTGCCGCTCCAGCTTTTCCAGCATCGCCCTGTATTGCACCCCCGGCCGGGTAGCGGCGATAAAAGTGCAATTGGCGAACAACTCGTCAATATTTTTCCAAGAGATAATTTCCATGATAGCGTCGGCGCCGGTGATAAAATAAATTTCGCTGCCCGCCGCCAGCGAGCGCCGAAAATAGCGCACCGTATCGGCTGAGTAGGAATAGCCGTCCTTGCTGACCTCCACCCGGGATACATCAAAAAACGGGTTGGTCACCGTGGCCAGCTCCGTCATCAGATAACGCTTTTCTTTCGGCGTGATTTGCTGCCCCGATTTATGGGGCGGCTGCCCGGAGGGCACAAAGATCACCCGATCCAGGTTGAAGCCGGAACGGGCCGCCTCGGCTGTCACCAAATGGCCCTGATGGATCGGGTCAAAGGTGCCGCCCATCAGCCCCAACCGGTTGACGCCAGTTAAATCCACATCCTCGTCAGCTTGAAACAAAAAGGGTATCTCGCTCATGGCAAACCTCGATTTTTCCGCGTCGTGATTTCCGCTCAGGCATCGTTACGCTGCCTGGGGGAGCGACGCTCTCTCGCCTGACAACCGTCCGAACTACGGGCCTGTCGGCCCTGACCCGGCCCATACACAGAGCAAAATTTGTCCTGGCACCCTAGCCCATGCCCTGGCGCCTCAGCCCCTGACCTGGCCCTGGCCGTAAATAATGTACTTGACCGCCGTCATTTCCTCCAACCCCAGCGGCCCCCGCGCGTGCAGCTTTTGGGTGCTGATGCCGATCTCGGCGCCAAAGCCAAATTGCTCGCCGTCGGTAAACCTGGTGGAGGCGTTGACATATACCGCCGCGGCATCAACACCGGCCGTGAAAGCCTGGGCGGACTCATAATCCCTGGTGACAATAGCCTCGGAATGTCCGGTGCCATAATGGTTGATGTGGGCGATAGCCTCGGCTAAATTATCCACAACCTTTACCGACAAGATAAAATCCAAAAACTCGGCGGCGAAGTCTTCCTCCGCGGCCGCTTTCGCCCCGGTCAAATACTGGCGGCTCACCGGACAGGCCCGCAGTTCCACGCCTTTTTCCGTCAGGGCCTTTTCCGCCAGGGGCAAAAACGCCGCCGCCGCCGCCCGATGCACCAGCAGCGATTCCGCGGCGTTGCAGACGCTGACCCGCTGGGTTTTGGCATTCAGCAAAATTTCCAGCGCCATCTCCAAATCCGCCGTCTCGTCCACATAGATATGGCAATTGCCAATCCCTGTCTCAATCACCGGCACGGTAGCCTCATTCAGCACCCTTTGGATCAGCCCCGCCCCGCCCCGGGGAATCAGCACGTCCAAATAGCGATTCATGCGCAGCATCACCGCCACCGCCGTCCTGTCCGGGTTTTCCAACAAAAGCACGGCGTCCGCCGGCCCGCCCGCCTTTTGGATCGCCTGCCGCAAAGCGTCCACAATAGCCAGATTAGAGGCTTGGGCGTCGCCGGAACCACGCAAAATCACGGCGTTGCCGGTCTTGAGGCAAATCCCCGCGGCGTCGGCGGTCACGTTGGGGCGGGCCTCATAGATGAGGCCGACGACCCCCAGCGGCACCCGGGTTTTCTGGATAGCGATATCCCTGGCTCCCCGCCAGCCGGCGATCACCTGCCCGATAGGATCCGGCAGGGCGGCCAGGCTTTCCAGGCCGGCGGCCATATCGGCTATCCGAGCGGCAGTCAGGGTCAGCCGGTCAAGCATCGCCGGGGCGATGCCTTTGCTCCGGGCCAATCTCAAGTCCCGCTGATTTTCCGTCAGTATTTGCGGCTCCCGCTCCCGCAAGGCCGCCGCCATCGCCAAAAGAATTTGATTTTTGAGGTTGGCGGGCAGCAAAGCCATTCTGCCGGCGGCCTGCCTCGCCCGTTTGCCCAATTCCCATACCTCCGCCTGGACTTGAGCGAAATTTTTTGCCTCGTTTGCCTGTATTTGAGCCAAATTTTCTTTCTCCGCCGGACTCTGGCCCGGCGTCTTTCCATTGCTCATCCGCTTTTCTCCCCTCTCAGGATTCGTCAAACAATGACTTGATAACAATCATTTGACGCTTTTCACTAAATATTACCCCGCATCAGACATAAATTGTCCCGGTGTATTACCTCATTTTCCCGGCCCGGCCCCAATATACCCTCAATCTCACCGCTGTGCCGGCCGATACTCAGAAGCAACTCCCGCTCGCTATAATTGGTTATTCCCCGGGCAATAATTTGCCCCCGACTCTCAATCTCCAGCACATCGCCGCGCTCAAAGCCTCCCGCTGTCCCCGCGATTCCGCTGGGCAGCAGGCTTTTTCCCTTTTCCAGTAAAGCCGCCGCCGCGCCGTCGTCCACTGTCAGCTTGCCGGCGCCGCGGGCGCTGAAAGCCAACCAGCCTTTGCGGCTACCCAAAGGATGGGCCGTGGGCAAAAACAAGGTGCCCCTCGGCAGAGAAGCGCTTGCCGCCGCCAAAAACCCCAGGCAATCCGGATGGCTGCCGTTGGCCAGCACCATTGGAATGCCTTGGGATACAGCGATGCGGGCGGCGGCGATCTTGGTGCGCATACCGCCGCTGCCGAACCTGCCGCCGGGATCGCCGGCCAAAGCCTCTATGGCCGGCGTAATTTCCCCCACCAAAGGGATCAGCCCCGCCGCCGGATCCTTGCGGGGATCCTGAGTATATAGTCCGTCGATATCCGAAAGCAAAACCAGAAGATCGGCGTCTGTCAGCCCTGCCGTCAGCGCCGCCAAAGTATCATTGTCACCCAATTGGATCTCGTCAAAGGTCACAGTGTCGTTCTCGTTAATGATCGGCACCGCGCCATAGCACAATATCTGGCGCAGCGTGGTGCGGGCGTTCAGGTATCGCTGCCGGTGGGCCACATCGTCCCTGGTCAGCAGCACCTGGGCCGCGGCCAAACCGTACTCGCCAAAAAGCCTCTCGTAGGTCTGCATCAACAGGCCCTGCCCTATAGCGGCCAACGCCTGCCGGGCGGAGATCTCCCTGGGCTTTTCCCGGATGCCCAGCCTCCCCATACCGGCGCCCACCGCGCCGGAGGTGACAAAAATAATTTCCCGGCCCTGTTGGCGCAGATTAGCCATCTGCCTGACCAAATTCGCCATGCGGCCCAGATGCGGGCTGCCTGTATCATCGGTCAGGGTGCTGGTTCCCACCTTTACCACGATCCGTTTTGCCTCAGTTAATTTTTCCCATTCACCGACGATAGCCATTTTTCGCATTTCAGCAGCCTCCGCAGTCCTTAATGTTTAAATGTTTTCATACGTACTCAGACCGCGCTTATATCTTCTCATTATTTTGTCATTATTACAAGCATGCGTTCGCTCCTCAGGGCGCGTAAACAGCCGCGACTGGGCCAATCAGGCCGTTTTCCGGTGCCTCGGCCGAGAGGGCGGGCCGATCCGGCGAGCCGGTATAAACAAATTCCGCCGCCGCCGCGGCGGACGCGTCCTTGCCGTCAAGCGGGATCTCACCGGCGTAAAGGACGCGGTTTTGCCAGCGAAGCGACCCCTCCACCAAAAATTTATACGTCCCGGCCGGGACAGGGCTACCGTCCGCGGCCGTCAGATCCCAGACGTAGGACAAGGGACCGGAGCCTGGCGTCGCGCCGGTGATAGCGTCAACCCCCGGGCCTGACATATCCGGGAGGCCGGCTTTCTCTACCCAGACAGGGATGGATTCCGGCCGGATTTTATATCCCCCGTTGGCGGTAAAACCCGTCGCGTAGAGGGTTTTAACATAATTGCCGCCGGCGTCCTCAATCCATACGGCAAATTGGTTAGAGGCATGGCCGGATTGCCGCGAGAAATCAAAACTGACGGTAAGCGTCCCCGACAAGCCCGTCGGTCGCCCCACAGGCGCCTCAGTTGATTGTTGAGCCGGCGACGCGGCAGTCGGTTGCCCTGCCGGCCCTGCCCCCGACCGCGCCGCCGGAACGGTGTCAGCCGATTGCCCCGCTGGCGGCGGGTCATCTTCCGGCGCGTTTACCGGTTGCCCTGCCGGCGCTGCCCCCGTCGGAGGCCCTGCCGCCGACAAATCCCCGAGGCCGGCATCCCCATCCCCGGAGCCGGCACAGCCGGCCAGCGCCCACAAAAGAACGCAAAACACCGCGACAGCGAAACATTGTTTGCTCAAAATACTCACTCCCCCGCATTATGCGATGATTGCTCAACTCGAGTTTTGCTGGGGTAAAACAGGCCAAATCCCACTGTTAAATGGGCGCTACTAGTTTCAGTATACCATATGAGCATATCGGCTGCCACAGCCTTATGGCAAGTTGCAAAATAAATTGCCCAAACGCATAAAAAAGACCCAACGAGATCCCAAACCAGTTACATTGGTTTATTCCTCAGGGTGAAACCAATCGTATACCGCCGCGGCGGTTTTTTTGCTCAAGCCCGGCGCGGCGGCCAAAGCTTCTCGGCTGGCGGCCATAATGTTTTTCAGGGAAAGGTCGAATTGCTTTAGCAACGCTTTTTTCCCTTTGGGCCCCAGGCCGGGAATCTCGTCCAGGGCGGAGGTCAGGTTGCGTTTGCCCCGTAGCAGCCGGTGATATGTGATGGCAAATCGGTGGGCCTCATCCCGCAGCAACTGCACCAGATGAATGGCCGGGGATTTTTGATCCAGGACGATGGGATCGGATTGGGCCGGCTTGTAAAGCCATTCAAACTGTTTCGCCAGCCCTACGGCGGCGATTTCCCCCACACCCAGCAGCTCCATAATGGAGCGGGCGGAGGAAAGCTGGCCTTTGCCGCCGTCAATAATCACCAGATCCGGCAGCTCCCCGAAACGGGTGTCTTGCTGCCGCTCTTTGCTAAATCGCCGGAGAATCACTTCGGCCATGGACGCGAAGTCGTTGTTGCCTTCCACGGTTTTGATCCGAAAGCGGCGGTACAACTCCGGCCGGGGCCGCCCGTCAATGGAGACCACCATGGAGGCTACTGTTTCCGTGCCGGAGATATGGGAAATATCGTAGCATTCCATGCGCCGGGGCGGGGCGTCCAGATTCAGCGCCTCCCGCAGCTCCGCCAGACCTTGGGCGAAGCGGTCGCCCAGGGCGGTTTCCCGCTGCTCTTGCTGCAGCAGAAGATCCCGGGCGTTTTTGCCGACCAGGTCGACCAGGGCTTTTTTCTCGCCCCGCTTTGGCGTTTTCAGCTGTACCTTGCCGCCTCGCAGCCGGCTCAGCCAGGCTTGGGTCATCAGCAAATCCGCTGCCCGGCGATCCGGGCCGTCCTCCCAAGCCACGTCTTCCGGCGTAGCGTCCGCCTCGGCGGCTGTGTCACCGGCGGCGGCAACAACGGCGGCGGCAACAACGGCGGCGGCATCAGTACCGGCCTCAACGCCAGCCTCGGCGCTAGCCTCAGCACCATCCTCAGCGTCGGCCTCGGCGCCGGCGCCAACCGCAACCGTTTCCTCCGGCTGCCAGGGCAGGTAGATACCCGGCGGAATCAGCGGCACCTCGCTGTAATACTGCTGCAAAAAGGGCAGCAACACCTCCGCCTCCCCCTGAACACCCTCCAGGAAAAAGGACTCCCGGCCCAAAAGCTTGCCCTCGCGAACGTAAAACAGCTGGACACAGACTTGGTTCTTGCCCCTGGCATAATTGATCGCGTCGTAATCCTCGCCTTTGCTGGACAAAACCTTCTGCCGCTCCACCACCTGCCGGATGGCCGCCAACTGATCCCTGAGCTGGGCGGCTTCCTCAAATCGCATTTCCTCCGCCGCCGCCGCCATCTTTTCCTCAACCCGCCTGCAAAGCGCCTCCTGCTTGCCTTCCAAAAATAAAATCACCTGCCGGATCATCTCGCCATAGTCCTCTTTGCTCACCTGCCCCGCGCAGGGCGCCAGGCAACGGCCGATATGCCGATTCAGGCAGGGGCGCTGCTGTTTGCCCCAACCGACTGTAGAGACGCAGCTCCGCAGGGGAAAAATCCGCCGCAGCAATTTCAGGGTGTCCTTGATGGCGCCGCTGGACGTATAGGGGCCGAAATATCTGGACCCATCCCGGCCCATTTTATGGACATACTCAACCCGGGGGAAATCCTCCCCCACCGTGATTCGCACATAGGGATAGCCCTTGTCGTCCATCAGGCGGATATTATAGCGGGGCTTATACTTCTTGATCAGGTTGCACTCCAGAATCAGCGCCTCCATCTCCGAATCTGTCAAAATCCACTCCAGATCCGCGACGCGGCGCACCAAAGCCCTGGTTTTATCGCTGTGCGACCCCTGGCCCAGGTTTTCCTTGAAATAAGACCGCACCCGGCTGCGCAGGCTCAGGGCCTTGCCCACATAAATGACCTTGCCGGCGGCGTCCCTCATCAGGTATACCCCAGGGCGGGCGGGCAGCTTGCCGAGTTTTTCCTCAATTTGCTCGTTCATGCCCCTATTATACCCTCCCGCCGTTTTGAAGCCAATAGCGAGATCGCGAAGAAAATTCCCCATTCAGGCGCCCATCTGCTGGAAATCGTCAACGACATTCTGGATATCTCCAAGATCGAGTCAGGAACCGTAATTAAATAATTTGCGTTTTTGCCCGCCATGTAGTATAATGGACATATGAAAACACTTGATGGCGAAAAAGTCCTAAGCATGCTGCCATACCTTGATGAGAGGCAACGTAGAATGTATCTGGCGACGGAAGCGGTGTCCTTGGGATATGGTGGCATCAAAGCGCTGTCTGATTTAACGGGTGTGTCAGAGAATACGATAGCGGCCGGCATAAAGGAGCTTGGTGACAAGCCAACACTCGGTAGCGGACGCGTCAGGCGCGCCGGAGGCGG
>JAISDE010000014.1 GCA_031265035.1 Peptococcaceae bacterium
GACTATTACAGAGGCGCGGGAAAGATTAGAAACGGGCATGCATGTATGGCTTGATTTTGAGTGGTGGTCATGCCTCCAGCTTTATGCGAGAGGATTGGACGGGAAAGAATATATTCAAAAAGCAGAATTAGCATCCCTGCTTCATAAAAAGCGGGAAGCGGAATTAGAGGCTTTTCAGGCGAATCTGGAGCTTTATATCATCCAAAATAAGGCGCTGCAAAGCCTGGCGCGGTTTGACGACGCTTACACCCAGGCCCGGGCGCTGGTCGAGTTCTACGAGTCGCTGCCCAAGACCCGGATCCACTGCTGGCTTTTGTCGGAATGCTATTTTAATTTGGGCTTTATCGGCATCTACACCGCGCTCCACACCAACGCCCGGGATCATTCCCATTTTTTTGAGCGGGGCTGGCACTATTTTCAATTGAGCGATCGCCTGGTCAAAGGCCCCAGAGAGCGGGCTTTGGTCAGCTCTTATGTGTGCCGGGTCGCTTATCCCGCCCAAAAAGGGGATTTGGAGCGGGCCAACGAGATATTTTCCTCCTACGTCTCCTACTCGATTGAGGCCAAAAACGGCATGATGCAGGGCATCGTGGAGCTGGCGTTTTGCGAGGCCGCCTACTTCAAGGGCGACCTGAAAAAGGCGGAGGGACTGGCCCATCAGGCTTTCAACAAGGCCCGGCAGGCGGAGCAGTTTCAAGTCGAGAATCGCGCCCTCTTTATTTTAATCCGGATCAATATCCACAGGGGCAATCCGGAAAAAATCCGGGTCTTGCTCCAGCAATTGGAGGCGCAGCTGACCAACGAGGAATTTTTGTATGGCTACACGCTGTATGATATTGTGCAGGGCTGGTTTTTGGCGCAAATCCGGCAGGTGGACAGGGTGGCCAGCTGGCTGCGCAGCGATTTTGAGAAAAGCGATCTGAACTCGCTGCTGTATGGTCTGGAGAATCTGGTGCGGGCCAAGTGTTTTCTGGTGGATAAAAACTATCAGGGGGTACTGGCGGCGCTGACGGGGCAGGATACCAAATATGGGCTGGAGGCTTTCCTGCTGGGCAAGCTGGAGGTGATGGCCCTGCGGGCGGTGTGCCAATACCAGGTAGGGGACAAAAAAAGCGCCCTCCAAACCCTGCGGGAGGCTTACGGGATCGCCCGAGGGGAGGATTTGGACATGCCCTTTATCGAGCTGGGCAAGGACATGCGTACCCTGGCAGGGGCGGCCATGAAGGAGAAAGGCTGCGGCATCCCCGCCGCCTGGCTGGAGAAGGTTTATCGGAAATCCTCCGCCTACGCCAAGAATCTCAATTATATTATCGCGGACTACCGCAATTATAACCAGTTAAACGACCACCTGTTTTCCCTGACCAAAAGGGAAAAGGAAGTCTTGTCCGATTTGTGCCGCGGCCTTTCCCGGGCGGAAATAGCCTATAACCGCAATGTCTCAGACAGTAATGTCAAAATGATGATTCAGATGATTTATACCAAGCTGGGCGCGGAAAATACGGCGAACGCCATATGGATAGCCGCTACCTCAAAATTGCTCCAGTAAAGGCGGGCGTTGGGGAAATGATGTATTTTGATCTGGCCGGACATAATTTGACGTACGCCGCGGTGATTGTGGGAATTGTCTATATTCTCGGCCTGGCGGCCCTGACCATGCGCCAGGCGTGGAAGCGGGCGCTGAAGATCGGCTACACCAAAAGCCAGCTGCGCAAGGTGGCGCGGGTGGCTATTTCCCATACGCTGATTCCCGCCGTCGCCGTTCTCGCCGGCTTTTTCGCCTTGGCGCCTATTTTGGGCATACCCCTTTCCTGGTGGCGGTTGTCGATCATCGGCAATACCTCCTATGAGATCATGGCCGCCAATGTGGCGCTGAATACCGCCGGCCTGACGGAAACAGCCGGGGCGGGCGGCGACGCTTTTATCTTGATCATGTACGTGATGGCTATCGGCATTATGGGCGGCATGGTGATCGCTCCCCTGATCTCCAAGGGCATTCAAAAGGGCACCTTCAAGCTCAGGGCGGCGGATCGGCGCTGGGGCGCGCTGGGCGGCAGCGTTTATATGGCGTCGATCCTGATGGTTTTTATCGTGCCGGTTTTTTTCCATATTTCCGTCGCTTTGCTGACCCTCGTCACCGGCGGGGTGATGATGGCGGCGGTCAAGTGGGTCACCCACAAATTTCAGGCGCTGTGGCTGGAGGACTTTGCCCTGGTCATCAGCATGCTGACGGCGATGGTGTCGTCTGTTTTATGGAACGGCCTGCTGATGTGACGCGGAATGTTGATGTGATTGTGATATTGCCTGTCGCGGCGGCGCGGGTTGATGGCTGCAAGATTTGTGGGAGGGCGACATATGCGGGCTGCGGAAAAGCGTCGGGGGCAGGCCACGCCTCGGACAGAAACGAAGGTCTACTCGGACAGTAAGCGTCATACAGACAAGAAGAGGCTTTACTCGGACAGTGAGCGTTATATCGACGGGATGCACAGGCTGGGGCGTATCGGTACGCTGGGCGCCATTTTGATCATGCTGGGCATGCCCACCCTGCTGGGCATCCATTTCCATGCCTTGCCCCCCTTTGAGCAGGCAGCCAGGGCGGCGATCCCCCTGCTGATGGTTTTTGTGCCCTCCAGCTTCATCGAGGTGCTTTCTTATACGCCGATCATGGGCAGCGCTATTTATCTCACGCTGATGACAGGCGAGGTTCTCAATCTCAAGCTGCCGGTGATCAATAGCGCGCTGAAGGTGATGAACGCGGAGCCTGGCACCGAGGACGCCGATATTATCGCCACCATCGCGGTCAGCGCGGCGGCTTTTGTCACCATCGCCATCGTGACAGTCGGCGTGCTGCTGGCCATGCCTTTACAGCCCTTTTTGACGCTGCCGGCCGTCAAAACGGCCGCCGCCAATATTCTGCCCGCCCTCTTTGGCGCCCTGCTGGTCAACGCGCTGGGCCGGGATTTGGGCGGGGGCATTCGCGCCAGGGGGCGGTTCAAGGGACTGCTGCCGTCGCTGATCGCCATTGTTTTGCTGGTTCTGTTTGATCGGCAGATCAGCGTCTTTTTTCACCTGGACAAGCTGGCCCAACAGGAGGGCAGTGGCGTGATCATGACGGTTTTCCAAGGCTTTGTCATCATCGGCGTCTTGCCCGTCAGCTATTTTTGCACAAGATGGCTGTATAAAAAAGGGCGGATTCAAGTCAGCCTGCCCGGCGAGGCAGGCGAGGCGCCGACAGATCCTATTGCCCGTCGCCGCTGAAATTGGCCGCGCAAAAAGCTGTCATCGCCTGGGCGGCCGCGTCCTCGTCGTCACCCTCGCAGATGATCCGCAAAACATCGCCGCTCTTGGCGGCCAGCCCCATGACCGCGAACAGATTTTTGGCGTCAGCCGTTTTGTCGTCGCGGGTCAAGGTGATGGTGACAGCGCTGGCAAACGCCCGGGCGCTTTTTACAAGTATGCCCGCCGGCCGCGCGTGCAGGCCGGATTTATCCTTGATCTGATAGTCGAATTGTCGCATATTATTTTCCCTTTGCCCTCAAGCGCTGTTTGCCCTGAAGCGCTGTCTGCCCTCAAACGCTGCTTGCCCTCAAGCGCCATTTGCCTTAAAACGCTATTTGTCCTCAAACACTATTTGCCTTAAAGCGTCGGCGTGTGATAAACCCGGTCGCGGCCCAGGTCGATTTCCTCGCCCTCCAAAAGGACGACCCCCTCCAGGCCATTCGCCATACTGTTTGGCGCCGCGTAAAGCCGCAGCGGGCCAGGCTCCATCACAAATTTGCCCTCGGCATTCAGATGCCCCATAATACGCGGATCCACCCGGAAGCGTACCCTGGTTTCCTCGCCAGGCGCCAGCCGCGCCCGCGCGAAGCCAATCAGCTCCCGCTCCGGCCGGGTAACGCTGCCGCTGGCGCAGCGGGCATAAAGCTGCACAACCTCCGCGCCCTCCCGCTGGCCGGTGTTTCTCACCGTCAGGGACACCTCGAAGGCTTCCCCCACCTTGCCCCTGGGAGGCGCCGACAGCCCGCTGTAAACGAAGGTCGTGTAGGAAAGGCCAAAGCCGAAAGGATAAAGGGGCGTGGACGGGATATCGTTGAAGGCGTTCTCAAAACCGCCATCCAGCTTGCGATAACCGCTGCCCGCCTTGTTGGAATAATAAATGGGGCACTGGCCCACATGTCGGGGAACAGTGATGGGCAGTCGGCCGGAGGGGTTATGCTCGCCGGCAATCACCGCCGCCAGGGCCTTGCCTGCGAAAGGCCCCGGCAGCCAGCACTCCAAAATGGCCGCGCAATGCTGGTCGGCGTAATTCGCGGCCAGAGGGCGGCCGTTGAATAGCGCCAACACTACCGGTGTCCCGGCGGCGACAAGCCTCTCAAGCAGCCGCTGTTGGACGCCGGGCAGCTCCAGGCTGGCCCGGGATTTCCCCTCGCCGCTGGTAGCCTGCTCATGCCACCCGTTCAGCCCTCCCCCCGCGAAAAACACCACATCGCTGTCCGCGGCCAGGGCGACAGCCTCGTCAAAGCCGGACTCGTCGGCGCCGCTGACAGAGCAGCCCGCCGCGTAGCGTACCGAGCTTTGGGGCAGAGCGAGACGCAATTCCTCCAAAAGGGTTTGACCGCCCTGGGTTTTGCGCAGGTAGCCTTCCAAAAACTCGGCGGGCTTGTCCTCTTTTTGGATGCCCAAGGTAGCCCGGAGGGAATCCTTCTCGATGAATGAGGCGTAAAACTTGGACAGGCCGTCCATGGTGGTCTCCTCATTATTGAGAATACTCACCATCATCTCCACGTTGGTGGGGAAGGTGTAGCCGCAGAAGAAAGGGCGCAGGGCATCGCCGTGGGGTCCGACGACAGCTACCTTGCGCGCGTCGCCGCCCAGGGGCAATATGCCGTCGTTTTTCAGCAAGGTAATGCTATCCAGGGCGATGCGCGAACACAGCTCCCGATCCTCCCGCCGCCCGAAATGAGCCATCACCCGGCCGGTATCCGCGTAAGGATTATCGAACAGGCCCAGATCATACTTCTGCTTTAATACCTTGTAGACGGCCTCGTCCAAATATCTCTCGTCCAGCCGGCCCTCCCGAATCAGGCGGGGCAAGGCGCGATACGCTTTAGTCACCGGCGTGTTGGCCACCAGCCCCGCCTCAAGACAACGGATCGCCGCCCCGTCATAGTTGTCGCCTATGCCGTTGACATCAGAGATTTTTTCTATGGAGGAGCCGTCGCAAATGGCGGTGCCTTTAAACGCCAGCCGATCCTCCAGCAGATCCCGCAGCAGCTTTTTCGAGCGGCTCACCGGCTCGCCCTCAAACTCATCGTAAGTCACCATGACGCCCTGGAGGTTCGCCTCTTTGATCATGGCGCCAAAAGGCATGGCGTAGGTCTCAAGTAGCTCGTTGCGGTCGGCGGTGATCCGGGCGGCGTGCATACCCCGCTCGCTGGCGGCGAAGCCCAAAAAATGCTTGCCGCAGGCGGCGACATTCTCCCCGTAGCGCTCCCCCTGCAGGCCCTGGCATTGCTCAACGGCAAACCGGGAAACCAGATACTTGTCCTCGCCAAAGGTCTCCGCCAGACGCCCCCAGCGGGCGTCCCGCGCGACATCCGCCACCGGGCCCAAAGCGAAGCGGCCGCCCACAGCCTTCATCTGGCGGCGCTCAATCTCGCCGATGGCCCGGGCATAGGCCGGGTTCCAGGTAGAAGCGACCGAGATAGGCGCGGGAAAACAGGTGGCGCCCGTCATAAGCGCGCCGCCGGTTATCTCCATTTGGATGAGCGCCGGTATTTTCAGCCGGGTATTTTTTAAGAGATAGTCTTGAATCTTGTTGTAGGTCGCCGCCACCGCCACCGGGCTTGAGTAAAATGGCGTAGCGAACTGCGTGATTCGGCCCAGGCCGCGCTCCATGTAAAGGGGCAGCCGCTCCTCCAATAATTCCTCGCCCCTCATGATCAGGAAAGGATTGATACAGGACAGCTGCGCGACCTTTTCTTCCAGGGTCATCTCCGCCAGCAGGCCTGATATTTTATCGCTGATTATTTTATCGCTCATAATGAATCCCCCATAATAAGTTCCCATAAGGCGGCTTGCCGACGAGACGCCCCGCCGGCAAGCCGCCTAGCCGGCGAGGCGCCAAGCCGGCAAAGCGCCGGTTCGTTTAGAGATTTTCCTCGGGCGCCGGATCCTGCCACCCTATGATCAGAGTGGCGAAAAAGCCCGCCACCGCGCCCGCCAGCAGGCTCAGGCAGGCGAACACAAAGTTGGCCATACCGCCGGGCAGATAAGCCGGCAGCGACAAAACGCCGGTAGCCAGGGCATAACATTTCACGCCGGCCAGGCCCGGCAAGACCGCCGCGACGCCGCTACCGATCATGACGGAGAGCAGGGTGCGCTTCAGCTTGTAATGTACCGAGAAAATCATCGGCTCTGTCACGCCCATCAACGCCGCCACCGCGCCCTCGGCCGAGACCTCCCGCAGCTTGTGGTTTTTTGTGCGCCAGGCGATGGCCAGGCCGGAGCCGCATTGAGCCGCGTTGCCGGCCAGCGCCGCGGCCAGCACCAGCCCCTCATAGCCGGTACTCAAATAGCCCGCCAGCATGATGGGAAATACGGCGCTGCCCAGACCGGTGCCCAGCATAAACGGATTGATAAAGGCGATTATGGGAATAGCCGCCCAGCCGATTTTATCCACCACAAAATAAATCACCGCGTTCAGGCCCTCGGTAAGCAGCGCCCCAAAGGGGCCAAGCGCGAGTATGGTGACCCCGATCGTCAGAGACAGAATCAGGCCGGACGCGACGATGGTGCGGATGAACTTGGGAATAATTTTGTAAATCAGCCGCTCAATATATTTCTGCGCTATTACCATCAAAACGATGGGCACAATCTGTTTCGCGTAACCCACCTGCATGACAGGGATCCCCAGCAGGCTGACCGCCCCGTCGTTGGCGAACAAATTAGCGTAATCCGGGAAAAGCAGGAAGCAAGCGCTCACCACCGCGAAGGCCGGGTTGACGTCCAAACGCCGGGCCAGGGACATAGCGATGAGCACCGGGAAAAAATAGTACACCGCGCTGGAGATCAAGCTCAAAACCTTGTAGGTGCTGGAATCTGTAGCTATAATGCCGATCTGGCTCAATATTGAGAGCACAATGGTAATAAACGCCGCGCCCATAATAGCGGGGATCATAGGCGACAGCATAGAGGAAATCAATTCCAGAGCGTTTTCCACGGCGTTTTTCTTCTTGCCGGCCGCCGCTTTCCCGTCCGCCGCCGCCCGAGGGGGTAGGGGTTTTTCCGCCGAATCTTTTGCCGCCTCCGTCTTGGGCAAAAGCTTGTAAACCTTGTCCACATTGGTGCCAATGATGATCTGGTAAACACCGCCCTGGGCGGTTACGCCCAGCACGCCGGGGATGGCCTTAATCTCGTCGTTGCTCACGATACCTGTGTCCAGCAGCGTGAACCGCAGTCGGGTCATACAGTAGGTAATGTTGCGGATATTGCCCATACCGCCCAGCGTTTCCAATAATGTGTCCGCCAAAGCCTGATAATCCATAACTTGCCTCCTCGTCAGCATTTTGTCTTCTCAACCAGCGGCGTCATTCGGTTTTTCCTCATTTGGCGTTTCCGGGTTTGGTTTTTGGCTGCCCACGGGCTGCCCCATGGCTTTCAGCAATGGTTCCCCTACGGCTATTTCCCCCAGCTTCAGCAGCTCGCAGGCCTGGTTGGTCAGCACGACCGGCGTGACAGGGTCATACCCCGCCGCCTGAATGGCCCCCAGATCAAACCGGAGCAGAAGCTGGCCGGCCCGCACAATATCGCCGTCTCTCACAAAGCTCTCATAATATTCCCCGTTTAGCGCGACCGTCTCTAACCCCACATGTAACAACACCTCCAAACCCTCGTTTGAGATAATGGCAAGCGCGTGCAGCGTGTCAAATACCCGCGCCACCGTCCCGTTTACGGGCGAGAACAGACGGCCCTCGCTGGGGATGATCGCCGCCCCTTCCCCCAGAATATTTTTGGCGAACACCTCGTCAGCCACGGCCGCGAGAGGGATCGCCCGCCCGGCCAGGGGCACCAGCAGCGTCAGCGGCGGCGGCGCCAGGACGACCGGCCTGTCCAATCCGAACATTTCCTTGAGCTTTTTTAACACGGGGCGTCACCTCTACTTTTTCGCGACAGATACAAACAGTCAATACCATCAATATTTGTTAGATTGTATTACAATTATAATTTTACCATGTCACCTTAGAAACCGCAATTCCTACCATGCCTGAGATTTCTTTGGGATATTTTGTCTACGCGATTCCAGCCAGCCGTCGCGCGGGCCAGCCGTCACGGACAACACGGGACAGTTTCTGTTTACAGACGATATGGCATCTGCTAAAATGAAAATATGAGGTAGAAAAATATGCTGTTATATCATGGGAGCAATATGATCATAGAACAGCCGAGGCTCATAGGACAGACACGGGGCTTGGACTTTGGCGCGGGGTTTTATCTGACCACAAACAACCAGCAGGCAGAACGCTTTGCTGAGATTGTGGTCAACCGAAGAAAAGAAGGCGTCGCCTCTGTGAGTGTTTATGAGTTTGACCTGGACACCGCTGAACGAGATTTGGCGATTCGTAGGTTCAAAAGCGCGGACACGGAGTGGCTTCGCTTCGTCACACACAATAGGCTTTTGAAATATCAAGGGGATAACTACGACGTCGTCATCGGCGCTGTAGCCAATGACAAGGTAATGCCAACGATACAAGCGTTCGTGGGTGGTTTCATCAATGAAGCAGCCGCTTTGGTCACTCTGAAAACCGCCAGACTCGTTGACCAGATATGCCTGAAAAGCGAAAAGGCAATATCTCTGCTTCGCTTTATCAAGGCTTATGAAGTAAAGGGGGATTAGAAGATGGATAACAACATATCTCCCGTAATCGCCATGATAACACCGGGGATTGTAAATCTGTTGATGGAAAATCGTAGGCTTTCGCTGGAGGAAGCGTCGGCCTTGCTTTATAATTCTCAGCTATACAAGGCGCTCGAAGATGAAAAAACGAAACTTTGGCGGCTCGGTTATCCTCTGCTCTATGACTTGTTGAATGAAGAACTGACCACAGGCAAAATCACCTATCCGGAGGAACAGATATGAATGATCTGAAAGGTGAGGTATGGTTTCTCGCTTCCTGCGTGGAACTGTACAAAGACCAAAAGCGTATGAGCGGACAAGAGGCTTTCAACTATTTGCGGGGAACCGGCGCGTTGCGTTTCATTACGGACTGTTGGGAGGGTCTGCACATGACCGGGCCGCTTTATATCATTGACAGTATCGACGAGTATATCCGCAATGCGAGCCAGAGCTAGTTGGTTGGAACGTGGGTGTAGGAAATGAGGCTTGTGGAATGCAAAAAAGAACAGCGGATTTGAATGAACAGTATTTTGTTGTTGGAGGTTTACTATGCGCTTAGGCTTGATTTATTTGATCGTGAATGACTTTGAGAAATCAATCACAAATGTGAGCTTTGATGTGGTCGGCGGCTGAAAGCTATCAGGGAACGGCACTTTCGCGGTTCCCACTTCAACAGACGCGTACATATTGAGCGAGTGCAGGAACTTTTCGCGGATTTCTTCAATCGCCGATTGAAACTTCGCGTAATTACCAGCGTCAAGGTTGAACTCCCGCTCCATTTTTCAGTGTCCCGCACGCGCGAGCTGATACAACTCTATCAACGAATCTTGTAACACCTGAGAGAAATTGATGTGCTGGGATTCCGCGAAAGTGTTGAGCCATGCCGGAATAGTGAGATTTTTTCGGATAGCTTTATCGCCAAATTTTTCCGCGTAAGCGGCCATGTCCAACACTAAAAAACTTACAAAGCCTCCCGCCTCGGGTTGGATGGCCTCAAAGGCGCTCGACGGCGGGGCCTGCCGGCCTTCCTCTAATTCGGTAAGGATCCAGCCGGAGGCGGCGTCAATCCCCATTAAAACGGCGTCCGCGAGCGTGTTTCCTCCCGTCGCGCAACCGGGAAGATCCGGAACCTCTACGGCGTAAGCGCCGCTTTTTTCGTCCTTATAAAAAACGGCGGGATAAGTTAGCTTCACGTTCAAGGCCTCCTTATAGTCCAGCTTGTTTCCGTATGGATTTAACAATGATAGGAGCGATGTCGCCGGAATGGCAGGGAATCGTTACTTTACCTGGCTTAGTGTGATGTATGTACTGATAATGAGACTACAGGGGGCTGGCTCATTTGACGCGCAAGCCGATTAACATAAGTCTTTCAAAAATCTCCTGGCCAGATATTCAAACAACGGAATCGCCGCAAGCAGTACTGTTCCGAATGTCACAATGCCACAATGCCAAAATGCCACAATGTCACAGTCCCGCGGCTGTCATCCTTGCCAAAATTATAACAGGCGCGGGACGTTTTTTCAATGCTGAGCGAGGTCCTTTCGGCCTTGACAGCGATGGTAGAATAGTAGTGTTGGACATCGGAAAATCGCTGTATTAGAGCAAGATTAGAGCGAAAGCAAAAAGCAGGAGCAGGCTAAAATGGCTAAGGACAAAATCATTATCAAGGGCGCCCGTTCTCACAACCTGAAAAATATCGACGCGGAGATCCCCAGGGACAAGCTGGTGGTGATCACCGGCCTGTCAGGCAGCGGCAAGAGCACGCTGGCCTTCGACACCATTTACGCCGAAGGGCAGCGGCGCTACGTGGAGTCCCTGTCGTCTTATGCCCGGCAATTCCTGGGGCAGATGGACAAGCCGGATGTGGACTACATAGAGGGTTTGTCGCCGGCGATTTCCATCGACCAAAAGACTACCAGTCACAATCCCCGCTCCACAGTGGGGACGGTGACGGAGATCTATGACTATTTACGTCTCCTGTATGCCCGGATTGGGCAGGTGCGCTGCTGGAAATGCGGCAAGCCAGTGGAGCGCCAGACAGTGGATCAAATGGTGGATCAGATTCTCTCCTGGGGTGAGGGCTGCCGGCTGCAAATCCTGGCGCCCCTGATTCGGGGCAAAAAAGGCGAGCACGTCAAAATTCTGGAGGATGTCCGCCGGGAAGGCTATGTCCGCCTGCGGGTGGACGGGCAGCCCAGGGAGGCGGCGGAGTCCATCGCGCTGGAAAAAAATAAGAAGCACACCATTGAGGTAGTAGTGGATCGAATCGTCCTACGGCCGGATAGCGGCAAACGTTTGGCCGGCTCCCTGGAGGCCGCCATGGCCTTATCCGGCGGTTTGGCCGCGGTGGTGTGCCAGCCGCCCAAGGGCGGCGGCCAGGCGGCGATGCCAAGCGCGGGAACGGGCGCGGATGCGGGAGCGGGAGCGGAAACGGGCGCTGGAGAGGCAGCCGAAACGGATGCGAGAGAGGCAGCCGAACCCGGCGACGCTTCGGTCGCCGCGGCGGCCGCTTCGCCCGGGTCGGCTGCCGACCCGGCGCCGGCTGAGTTTGAGCGCATGTTTTCCCAGGAGTTTGCCTGCGTCGATTGCGGCATCAGCTTTGAGGAACCGGCGCCCCGGATATTCTCGTTCAACAACCCTTTCGGGGCTTGCCCCACCTGCAGCGGCCTGGGCATCAAGCTGGAGGTGGATCCGGATCTGGTCATACCGGACAAAAGCAAATCCCTGGGCGACAACGCCATCGACCCCTGGATTAAAGGGATATCCGGCTGGTTCATGAGCATATTGGCCGCCGCCTGTCAGCATTTCGACATCTCCATGCTGACCCCCTTTCGCGACTTATCGGAAGCGCAGCAAAAGATCGTGCTTTACGGGGCGGGGCCGGAGAACATTACCTTTCAATACACCAACGCCATGGGCCAGCGGCGCTCCTATCAGGCGAAATATGAGGGCATTGTCAATATGCTGCAGCGGCGCTACCGGGAATCCCAGTCGGATTACAGCCGCGGCGAGACGGAGCAATACATGACCTCCATGCCCTGCCCGGACTGCGGCGGTCGGCGATTGCGGCCGGAGTCCCTTTCCGTCTATGTGGGGGAGAAAAATATCGATGAGCTGACCCGGCTTTCCGTCGGCCAGGCCCTGGATTTTTTCGCGCTGCTGCGGCTGACAGAGCGTCAGCAGCTAATCGCCCGGCAAATTCTCAAGGAGATCATCGCCCGACTGGGTTTCCTCAATAATGTAGGGCTGGATTACGTGACCCTGCACCGGGCCGCTGGCACACTGTCCGGCGGCGAGGCCCAGCGGATCCGGCTGGCGACCCAGATCGGGTCGAGCCTCATGGGCGTGCTGTATATTTTGGATGAGCCGTCCATCGGACTGCATCAGCGGGACAACGCCAGGCTCATCGAGACGCTGCGCTCCCTGCGGGATATCGGCAACACCGTCTTGGTGGTGGAGCACGACGAGGATACCATACGGGCGGCGGATTATATCCTGGATATCGGGCCGGGGGCCGGCGTGCACGGCGGCCAGGTCGTCTGCGCCGGCGCTTTGGAGCAGATCATCAGCGCACCGGCGTCCATTACCGGTCAGTACCTGAGCGGCAAGAAGCGTATCCCGGTGCCGGTCGCCCGGCGGCAGCCCAACGGCAAATGGCTGACGGTGGAAGGCGCGCGGGAAAACAACCTGAAAAATATCCGGGTGGATATCCCCCTGGGCGTATTTACCTGTGTGACCGGGGTTTCCGGCAGCGGCAAAAGCTCACTGATCAACGAGATCATCTACAACCGATTGGCGGCGGAGCTAAACCGAGCCAAGACCAGGGCCGGCGAGCACGATCGACTTTTGGGTCTGGAATACCTGGACAAGGTGATCAACATCGATCAATCACCTATCGGGCGCACGCCCCGTTCCAATCCCGCCACCTACACCGGCGTTTTCGACCTCATCCGCCAGGTTTTCGCCGCCGTGCCGGAAGCGAAGCTGCGGGGCTATCAGCCGGGCCGTTTCAGCTTCAATATCAAGGGCGGCCGCTGCGAGGCTTGCGCCGGGGACGGGATATTGAAAATCGAGATGCATTTTCTGCCGGATATTTATGTGCCCTGCGAGGTCTGCAAAGGCAAACGTTACAACCGGGAAACCCTGGAGGTGCGCTATAAAGGGAAATCCATCGCCGATGTGCTGGATATGACAGTGGATGAGGCCGTGGAGTTTTTCGCCAACCAGCCGCGGATCTATGTGAAAATGCGCACCCTGCGGGATGTTGGCCTAGGTTATATCCGCCTGGGACAGCCGGCGACCACCCTCTCCGGCGGCGAGGCCCAGCGGGTAAAGCTGGCGACGGAGCTGTCCCGCCGCTCTACCGGCAAGACGCTGTATATCCTGGATGAGCCTACCACCGGCCTGCATACCGACGACATAGCCAAGCTGCTGGAAGTCCTGCACCGCCTGGTGGAGCAGGGGGATACGGTGGTGGTGATTGAGCATAATCTGGACGTGATCAAAACGGCGGATTATTGCGTGGATCTGGGGCCGGAAGGCGGCGACCGGGGCGGCCGGGTAATCGCCCAGGGCACGCCGGAGGAACTGGCGGCGGCGCCAGGCAGCTACACAGGCCAGTTTTTGCGCCCGGTATTGGCGGTTAAGCCTTAGCGCAAAAAAACCGCGCAAAAACGCTGGCGGCAAAGGCTGAAAACCTTTGACTCCAGCGTTTTTCTTACTGAAAACTCGCGCTTCCAGAGTAATTTTGGTGGGCCTGGGTGGACTCGAACCACCGACCTCACGCTTATCAGGCGTGCGCTCTAACCGGCTGAGCTACAGGCCCCATTTGGCTTGTCTTTTTCCGTTCTGGCCGCGTTGCTTTCCTCGGCCCGGTCGGTCATGTACATCTAGGTACACTCCCTCCCGTACCTCGTCAGCGCCTTGCCAGAACGAAAAAATCCTGCGCCAACGGCACTTGCTTTCCCTATTCTGGCCGCGTTGCTTTCCTCGGCCCGGTCGGTCATGTACATAGTGTCCAAGTGCGTAAATTTTTTGAGATTATTTCGGAGATAGAATTGTTCGGAGCAAGGAAACGAAATATGGGCGTACCCGTTGTGGTACGTACATGTTGAGTTGACACGGCTCCGGACGATTATAGCCCGAAATAATCCAAAGGATTTATGCATTTGGACGCTGGGGTACACTCCCTCCCGTCCCTCGTCAGCGCCTTGCCAGAACGAAAAAATCCTGCGCCAACGGCACTTGCTTTTCTCAGTGATCCTAACACAAGAAGCTGGTCACTGAGAACTGAACAGCGGACGAACGTCGCGACACTGACCGACCTGGGAGCTATCCGGCCTCTCGGCCCCGCCTCGGGGTCTCCCCCCCGGCCTGGGCCGCGCCTTGAGCTCCTTAGAAAGGAGGTGATCCAGCCGCACCTTCCGATACGGCTACCTTGTTACGACTTCACCCCAATCACTCGCTCCACCTTCGACGGCTGGCTCCTCGCGG
>JAISDE010000089.1 GCA_031265035.1 Peptococcaceae bacterium
CAATCGTAGCGATATCAACCATCGGTACGGGTTCATCGCAAGAATACTTCATGGCAGGATTCAAAGAACTGTGCAGAATTGTTGAGCCGGAGACTGTCATTTGCTATTGCAGCCCGTACGCGGAGATGTACCGTTTCGCAAGGATTGTGCCTGTGGAGCATGAAGGGAGGACAGCATGGCGAAAAGCAAAATATAGACCAGACCCAAATCAGATGTCGATATTCGATTTTCTGGTTGAAGCAGAACCGGAAGCAGAACCAGCAGAACCGGTTCAGGCTCTTGCCAGCGCAAGCTGGTGACAATATTGACTTGGAGGTGTACAATTATGGGCGGCAGGGGCGTAGCCAACGGAGTATCAGATAAGGGGTTTAAGTACGGGACTGAGTTCAAGACACTGATGAGCGTAGATAACATCAAGTATGTGCAGTACCAGAATTCCACAGCGGCGACTATCCCACAAGAAACAATGTCAACTGGAAGAAACAGAGTGTACGTTCTTGTGAAAGACGAAAAACTCAAGTCTATAACGCTCTACAACTCGAAAGGGATTGTACGAAGGCAAATTGATTTAGACCATACGCATAAAGGTGTTGTGCCGCACGTTCACACCGTAAATGTTAAAACATGGTCGAGAGAAGTCGTTCCGGCGACAAAAAGCGATATAGCTTATATTGAGAAGGTGAGGAAGTTATGGAACAATCGGTAGATATGCGTAGAGACTGGGCTGATGACACGAAACCGGAGGATATTGTGGAAATCATCGAATGCTTGCAACCATTCTACTTCGAGTATGGTGGGCATGAATACCTAATCGAAGGAATAGGCAGTCTACGGGATAACAGCTTGAGGTTTATCGTTGTTGACCCCGCTCCATATTATGATGATGGCGGTTGGCCTGAAAAGTACGATTTCGCCTATCCCGGGCATCTGGAGGCGAAAACGCCAGGTGAAATGAAGACGCTTCCGTTCCTTGAAGGCAAGACCATCTTCGAGAGGTTTAATGAACTTAGGTTTTTCAACTGGTGAAAAACTCGCTGGATTTGCTATGGATTTAAGCCAGTTCAGAAAGGGCGCTCAGCAGCAGATGCTGAGCCCTGTTCTTTTTTGCCCGATATCCAAAATACCCTATCCGCGGCCGGGGTGGCGCCGGCGGCCAGGGAGGAGCTGCCGTAGCTGATCCCGTCGGAGGGGTTCAGCTCGGCGTTGGCCGACGCCTGGCTGACAGTGTCCCAGTAAATCCTGAGCCGGGCGGCGATCCAGCCGTCCGTGACGGTGGTCACAACATCCATAGGGGTATAGGGCACATTGATTCGCACCGGCAGGTAGGCGCCGGGACATTGGGCAGATCCAACTCAAAGACCCGCAGGTAGGTGATATCATGGGCCTGGCCGTCATGCTTGGTATTGGTGGTGAAGGGGGCCGTGCTCACGGCCCGGGCGCTCTCCACATCCACCAGGGCGGAGGTGTAGCCGCTCACCTCCGCGGGGTGAGTGCCGATCTGGATGACAGAGCGGCCGCCGCCGGTGATCACCAGGGCGGTGTGATAAAAGGCCACGTTGCCCATGGAGGCTTGATCCAGGCTGGCATGCCACAGGTCTATATTGACGTAATATCTGCCGGCGGCGGCGGGATTGACGGCGCCGGGATCCGAGCCGTCCCCGCCGCCGATGTCTTCCTCATCCACGTAATAGACGCCGCTGGCCAGGGCCGGCGCCGGCGCGGCCACCGCCAGAAGCAATAGCCAGGCCAGCGAGAGCGCCAAACCTTTTTTCAGTTTTTTCCACAGCATATAAAAATCCCCCCCGTATTATGTTTCGAGAAACCGCTCCTCCGGCGCCATTCCGGGCTTGCCGCCGCATTGACCTTGTAAATGTGGTCGTAGCCGCACCCCCGGGCCGCCCCGGAAATTTCCTGACGGGGCGGCCCGGAGCGATCTAACATGATTAAATATAGTGAGAAGGTCAGGCTTTAATGTTATGAGCGCCTATGACCACATGGTCGGAGCTCATGCAGTTCTGTAGTGTGTTTTCGCCGCGTCCGGCTCTTGATTTTCCACTTGAAAAACGCTATTCTTTAGGCGAAAGCGCAGAACGCGGCGCACGGAACACTTAGCGCGGAGCGCATAATGCGGCGCGGAAAAACGCGGGCATAATCGTCAAGACGACACAGAGGGGGAAGGGTAATGGCGTTTTTCGCCGGGGAATATGACTGCCTGGTGGTCGGCGGGGGCCACGCCGGCTGCGAGGCGGCTTTGGCGGCGGCCCGGCTGGGGCTGCGGGTATTACTGCTGACTATATCCCGGGATCAGATCGCCCTGATGCCCTGCAACCCCTCCATCGGCGGCCCGGCCAAGGGCACTATTGTCCGGGAAATCGACGCCCTGGGCGGGGAAATGGGGATCAACGCCGACGCCACGGCGCTGCAAGCCAGGCTGCTGAATATCGGCAAGGGTCCGGCGGTACAGGCTTTGCGGGTGCAGTCGGATCGCTACGCTTATCAGCGTCGGATGATCCGGACGCTGGACAATCAGCCGGGCCTGCTGGTACGGCAAAACATGGTCACGGCCCTGCTGCTGGACGAGAGCGGGGGGCTGATCGGGGCGGAAACAGAGACCGGCGCCCAATACCGGGCCAAGACCCTGATCCTCTGCACGGGTACCTATTTGAACAGCCGGATCATCCGGGGCCGCTCTCAGGTGCCGGGCGGGCCGGGGGGGCAAATGCCCGCCGTCGGCCTGTCCGATTCCCTGCGGGCGGTTGGCTTTGACCTGCGCCGTTTCAAGACCGGGACGCCACCCCGGATCCACCGGCGCAGCATTGATTTCCGCCAGATGACGATCCAATTGGGGGACAAGGGCGCAAGGCATTTCTCCTTCCTCGCCACGCCGGAAACCCGGCGGGAATTGCCGGATATCCCCTGTTATTTGACCTATTCCAACGCCCGCACCCATGAGGTGATCCTGGCCAATCTGGAGCAATCCCTGTTTCATACCGGCGAGCTGGCGGGCAAAGGCCCCCGGTATTGCCCCTCCATCGAGAATAAGGTCGTCCGCTTCAGCGACAAGGAGCGGCATCAATTGTTCGTGGAGCCGGAAGGGCTGGATTCCCAGGAATATTATTTTCAGGGCTTTTCCTCCGCTTTGCCGGAGGATGTGCAGGAGCGGTTCCTGCGGACGGTGCCGGGCATGGAGCGGGCGGAGGTCTTGCGCTCCGGCTACGCCATTGAGTATGACGCCATAGATTCCCGGACGCTGACCCATAGCCTGGAGGTGAAGCGGGTGCCGGGGCTGTTTTGCGCCGGGCAGATCAACGGCACCTCCGGCTACGAGGAAGCGGCGGCCCAAGGCTTGATCGCGGGCATCAACGCCGCCCTCAAGGTGGCAGGCAAGCCGCCTTTCGCGCTGACCAGGGCGCAGGCGTATATCGGGGTTCTGATCGATGATCTGGTGATCAAAGGGATATCGGAGCCTTATCGGATGCTGACCTCGGCGGCGGAATACCGGCTGCTGCTGCGTCAGGACAACGCCGATCTGCGGCTGACGCCCCTGGGCTTTCAGCTGGGGCTGGCGTCGGCGGCCCGTTACCGGGCCTGTCAGGAAAAGCAGGCCGGCATCCGGGACGGCCTGGCCCGCCTGCCTGCCATCACCCTATCCCCCAAAGAGCCGGGCCTGGCCGAGCTGCTGGCCAAACGGGGCAGCGCCAGGCCCACCGGCGGCATCAACTTGCTGGAATTGCTGCGGCGACCGGAAATCTCCTACGAGGATCTGAAGATTTTTCCCCAAACGCCGGTTTATGCGCCGGAGGCGGAGGAACAACTCCAAATTCAAATCCGTTACCAGGGCTATATCGCGAAGCAGGAGGCCCAGGTGCGTCAATTTCAGCGCTGGGAAAGAAAAACGCTGCCGCCGGAGTTGGATTACGCCAGTATCAAGGGGCTGTCCCTGGAGGCCAGGGAAAAGCTGGCCCTGGCCCGGCCGCTGTCCCTGGGGCAGGCGGGCCGGATCACCGGCGTGACGCCGGCGGATATCGCGGTGCTGCTGCTGTGCCTGGAGCGGCGAAACCGAGGCGCCCAAGCGGCG
The DNA here is from genome assembly GCA_031265035.1 of Peptococcaceae bacterium. GTDB lineage: Bacteria > Bacillota > Peptococcia > DRI-13 > UBA5745 > JAISDE01. Next base: position 4,079 of record JAISDE010000089.1, read on the forward strand.
GAACCGGTGCCGGCCAGCGGCGCCGGCGAGGGCACCGACGGCGACGACGGCGACGACGCCGGGTAGACGCGAGGGACTGTGACTTAACGACGAAAATTTACAAAAAACCAGTCCCAAAAGCCACCTCCTGCCTCTTCATAAACTTTTGAAATTCGCGTCTGAAACGTAGATTTTTTTAAGGCATTTATGATATACTGACATTGAAAGTGTGGAACCTGTCAATGAGAGCGCAAAAAATTTACTTGGAAACTTCGGTATTCAATTTCTACTTTGCCGATGACGCCTCTGATAAGCGCGACGATACTTTGCGCTTGTTCGGGGAAATCAGGCAGGGAAAATATGAGCCGTATACATCGGACTTTGTAGTTCAAGAATTGCAAAGAGCGCCTGAGCCAAAACGCAAAGCTATGATTGACCTCACAACAAAGTATGGAGTTTCAGTTTTACCGGAAGATGACGAAACGCGACGCTTGGCAAGAATATATGTTGCCGAGAGAATCATCCCGGAAAAATACTTGACTGACGCATTCCATATAGCCGCTACAACGGTAAACGATTTAGATTTTATTGTGAGTTACAACTTCAAGCACATTGTTAAGCTGAAAACCATAACCATGACTGAAAGTGTAAATCTACGGGAACGCTATCATAAAAATAGGCATATATTCACCGACGGAGGTGGTAGAATATGACGAATAACGAACCAAGAGCGATGCAAGAAATCCACGACATTCGCTTGCAAATCTATGAGGAAACAAAAGACCTAACGGATGAACAGCGCGCGGAACGCACCAGAAATGCCGTAAAAGAGATGGAAGAACTCTATGGCATTAAGTTTAAGCGTCCAGCAACAGTCAATACCCGTAAAGCCATGTAAAACGCTGCCTCCCGCCAACGCAGAAATGGCGGGAGGTTTCTTTTACCGTCCGCAGCCGCTCCCCATGTACCTAAGTTTGTAATCCGCGATTTACCCAATTCGCGCGAAATTTTGCGCGAAATTTTCGCAGGCTAATTTTTCCTTGACAAAATCAGGGTTCCTTATTACAATTGAACTCAATAATTATTATTTTTAAGGGGTGATAAGGATGAGGAAACCCCAGCGGATGACTAGGCAGAAAAAAGTGATTCTGGATGTTTTGCGCTCCGTCAATACCCATCCTACGGCAGAGTGGATTTATCAGGAAGCCAAACGGGAAATTCCCGGCCTGTCCCTTGGTACGGTGTACCGCAATCTCAACCTGCTACGGGAGAACGGCGAGATCAAGGAATTAAGTTACGGCAGCGACCAGAGCCACTTTGACGGTCGACCAAAAAATCACTATCATTTTTGTTGTACCGAATGCGGCCAGGTTTTTGACGTGCCTTTGCCTGTGCTGAAAACCATTGAGCGCAAGGCGAAAGCGGTGAGCAATTTCCAAATCACCGGCCACCGCCTGGAATTTTACGGTCTCTGCGAGGAATGCCGGCAAAAGGAAGACAAGGCGGACGAGGAAGACGAGGAAGACAGCGCCTAAGCCAGCCACCTGGCAAAAGGGTGCCGGCAAAAGACCATAGGCGAGGGACAGCCCCGGATCGCCGCGAAATTGGTCACTTGAAAAAGCAAATTCCATCCTGGAAAAGGTAAATCCCACCCCTTAGTAGAGGTGAGGTGAGTAAAGGCAGGTAGTGGAAAACAATTTTTCAATAAATTAGGTAAAGCAGTGGTCAAAATCATATTTATCCGTTAAAATTAAGAGGGCGAGCCGGAGTTTTGGGCGGGATTTTGGCGATAGGGTATCGAAGGTAGGATTTGGTTATTTTTGGGCGTTAGCAAATCCTACCCCTGTGTGAGGTTATTTTATTGTCGATCATCCCCCGCCGCGACGCCCCGGTCAGCTCTACTAGCTCAGCCTCTCGGCTGGCCTATTGGAGAAGCGATGGGCGTAGGGTTATCTCGTCAGGCGGGATAAACACCACGCCCAGCTTCTTTAATAAAGACTCCCCATGCATAAAGGCGAATGCCTCGTAGGGGGAGCGGTCGCCCAAGGATTTCCTGGCGTAAGAGTTGATATGGCTCATCATCAGGCTGACATCGCTTTGGGTAAGATGATCCATTGGTTTGCCTTTAGGGATAACCCGTCGTAAAAACTCATGGTTGTTCTCCAAGGCCCCTTTTTGCTGAGGGGAGGCTGGGTCACAGTAGAAAACCCAGGCGCGTCGGTTGCCGTCAGGATCCAGCTC
>JAISDE010000106.1 GCA_031265035.1 Peptococcaceae bacterium
CGGCGGCAGCTAAGGTGAAAATCGTTGACCCTGCCGCGCTTGGCTAGCGTCGCGGCGATGAGATAAGCGTGGGTCTTGCCCGTGCCTACCTCGGACTCGGCCAACGTTAGGCCGCCGCGCCCGATCACGTCGAGGATATGCGCCGCCAACTCGATCTGCTTCTCTCTGATAGTGTAATCGTATTGGGGAAGTATTTCCTTAAAGATATGACTCGCGATTTCAGTCAGGCGCTCAGCTTTCGCGCTCTCGCCCGGCTTTTTGTCTATGTTCAGTAGGCTGTCGCCTCGGATGGGCAACTCGCTGATCTTCGCCGCCAGGCCCAGAAAACCGCTCTCAGCCAGTTTCTTTTCGCGACGGCTAAGTATCGCGGTTTTGCCGGTAGCGATGTTGACAGCTGTGTAAACGTACATCCCACTTGGGGTCTGACGCTCGGACAGGACGCAACCGTAGGCGGTAAACAGAAATGCGCCATTGCCTAAGCGCCTCTCCGGCACACCGTCTGACGGCTCATACTTCTTTATAGTATGGGGAGTAACCGTGTTTATGGTGGTGGGCTTGGCGATCTCTGCCCGCGTGGACTCATGGGCTGAGCGCTCGCGCTCAATCGCGTTGGTTGAGGTGGTATTTTCCATGTATTCATTATATTGTAAATGAAGTAAGAAATCAAGCCCCTTTAAGGATTTATTTAAAACGGATATCGCCCAACTTCGCGGCTAAATTAGATTGCAGGGTATAAAGCAGTTTTTAGAGTCAATCGGCACGACCTCCTCGCACATACAGATTATGCCGCCACATTCCTGTTCCGCGGCAGCCTTGTCTAAAACATTAAATTTCCTAATCTCGCGGCTTCCCGGGTTTCGCGCGGGTTTCGCGCGGGAATTGACAAAGGCTCCGGGGGCTGATATAATCGTTTTCGGTATCGGGTTGGAATCCTGTCGCGAGGTCAAAAAGCAAGATGAAAATGGAGATCGGTTCGCTGAGAAATGAGCCGGGGGCTAGGGTGGCCTTCGATTTTTTTCTGCCGCGGCTGGCGTTGCCGTCAGAAGAATATCGGCTGCTCGGGCCGGCCCGGGTCTTTGGCGCCCTGACAAATACCGGCGACGGCTTCCAATTGGCCGGCAAGCTGGAGGCGGAGGTCGAGACGGCCTGCGCCCGTTGCCTGCGACCGGTCGCTTTGGCTTTCGCCGCGGATTTCGACGAGGAGTACGGGGCGGAGGAATTGCCCGCCGGCGACGATACGGTGGATCTGGCGGCCGTCGGGGAGCAATATTTTTTGGCCTCCTTGCCGATGCGGATTTTGTGCCGCCAGGATTGCCGGGGGCTTTGTCCCCAATGCGGCAAGGCGCTGAATGACGGCGACTGCGACTGTCCCAGGCAAGAGACGGATCCCCGGCTGGCGGCCTTGAAGGCGCTGCTGGAGGATGAGTGAGAATCAAGAAACGAAAATAGGAGGTGTAAATCGTGGGTTTACAACAACATCGTCATTCCAAAGCCAGGGTGCGGCGCAGCCGCTCGGTAGCGATGAAAATGACGGCGCCGAAATTCGCGGCCTGCCCCAAGTGCGGTGAGCCAAAAATGCCGCACCGGCTCTGCCCCTCATGCGGTTATTACAATGAGAAAATTACTGTCGCCCCGGCCGGGGAGTGAGCGGCGGCGCGGTAATAAGGACTCGTTAGATTAAGGGATGATCTGATAAGATATGCGTATCGCGTTGGACGCTATGGGCGGCGATCACGCCCCGGCCGAGATTGTCGCCGGCGCCAGGGAGGCTTTGGCGGCGGCCCCGGGGCTGGAGTTGACCCTGGTGGGGGATCGGGAAAAGATTTTGGCCTGCTGGCCGGCGGCGGCGACGGCGGAGCGGCTGGAAATCCTGCATTGCGATCAGGTAATTGACATGAGCGAGCATCCGGCCATGGCCTTTCGGAAAAAAAAGGACGCCTCCATTACGGTGGCGACCAGGCAGGTAAAGGAAGGCCGGGCGGCGGCGGTGGTATCCGCCGGCAGCACCGGCGCGCAGATGGTGGCGGCTATTTTTGTTCTGGGCCGGATAAAGGGCGTGGAGCGGCCGGCCATCGGTTCCTTTATACCCACGCCGGGGGAGCCTTGCTTTCTTTTGGATATTGGGGCGAATTTGGATTCCAGCCCGGAGAATCTGGCGCAATACGCCTGGCTGGGCAAGATTTATTACGAGAGCGCGCTGGGGGTACAGGATCCGGCGATCTACCTTTTGAGCAACGGGGTCGAGGCGGAAAAAGGGGACGAGCGCACGCAAAAGGCTCATCAGCTTTTGGCGGCGGCGCCAGGGCTGCGCTTTCGGGGCAATGTGGAGGCCAGGGATATCCTGCGGGGGGAGGCTCGGGTGATTATCACCGACGGCTTCGCGGGCAATGTCGCCCTCAAGACCATGGAGGGCACGGCGGCGGTTTTGTTCGACCTGATGCGGGAGGCTTTCGCGGCCGACGCCCGGAGCAAGTTGGGCGCCCTTTTGCTGCGGCCGGCCTTGCGGAGGATAAAAAAACGCCTGGACTATGAGGAATACGGCGGCGCGCCGCTGCTGGGCGTCAACGGCCTCAGCGTGGTTTGCCACGGCAGCTCCAAGGCCGCCGCCATCAAAACCGCCTTGCTGCGGGCCATGGAATGGGCGGACGCCGGCTTGCGACGCCGGCTGGCCGAGCACGATTTTCAGTAAAATTCGGCGATAAAATTCGCGAAATATGCTTGACCGATGGAAAGCGACTTGATATCCTAAACGTAGTGTTGTAAAATAAAAAATCCTGGGGAACAGACGAGGATTTAACAGGCTGAAGGCGGAAGGGGGTGACCATGTGAATCTGTCCGATAAAGTCAAAGATATATTGTCCGCTCAGCTTAGCGTGGAACCGGCGGATTTGGCGGATGATACCAGTTTTGACGACTTAAACGCGGATTCTCTGGATGTGGTGGAGTTGATCATGGCGTTGGAGGAGGAATTTGATATCGAGATTCCTGATGAGGACGCGGAGAAAATTCGCGCCGTGGGAGATGTGATTGAGTATATTAAAGAGCGTGTCAATTAATGGCGGAGCGTTTTTTCGCCTCCCGCCCGGTTCCAGGGGAAGCCGGGCTGGGGGCGTTTTCTTTTGCGCGGCGGCGAAAGAGCAGGTGAAAAACATCAATTTATTGTTTCGCGAGGCCTAAGAGGGAGATGGTGGTGGCATGACAGGAGAGCGCCAAAAAACAGAGGAGCAAGTGGCCGCCGACACCGATAGGAGAGTGGAGGGCCTGATCCGGTGCCTGAGCTTGGATCAGCTGGCGGGCTTTCAGCCCGATCGGCGGATTCTGGGTCAGGCGCTGCGGCATTCCTCTTATTCTGTGGAGAATCCGCCGGCCGATGGGCAAGCGCCCAATCTGGACAGCAATCAGCGCCTGGAGTTTTTGGGCGACGCTATATTGGGCTATTTGATCGCGCTGAAATCGTATGAGGATCAGCCGGACGCGGCGGAAGGCGAATTGACCAAGGCCAGGGCCGCTTTGGTGTGCGAGAAGTCCCTGGCCGCCGCCGCCAGGGTGATGGGGCTGGGGAATTATTTGCAGATGGGGCGAGGCATCGCCGCCGCCGGCGGGGCGTCTCAGGCCTCTGTGTTGGCGGATGCTTTTGAGGCGTTGCTGGGGGCGCTTTTGCTTTGCGGCGTTACCTTGCCGGCCCTGGAGGCTTTTGTATCCGACGCTTTGGCGGCCAGCCGGCATCTGTTGGACAATGACGCGGAAGAGGATTATAAAGGCAAGTTGCAGGCGCTGGTTCAAAAAACCAACAGCTTTAAGCTTTTTTATGATATCTTGGACGAAAAGGGGCCGGATCACCGGAAGATATTTTTGGCGGCGGCCCGCCTGAATGATCGGGAGATCGGCCGGGGCTGGGGCAATACAAAGCAGGAGGCGCAAAAACAGGCGGCCAAGCTGGCCCTGTGGCGGCTGACGACGGAAAATGATCAGGGCGCCGCCGTCCCGGCGGGGGGCGGCGCTGACAACGGCGCGGTCGGCGGCGGCCGCGTCGTTGCCAGCGCCGGAGCCGCCGGCGAC
>JAISDE010000153.1 GCA_031265035.1 Peptococcaceae bacterium
CGCGTATTCCCGGTCGGGCAGGATGATCACAGGCCGGAGCAGACCCATGAGCATGGGTGTCAGCGCCTGGGGGTCGCGGTATAGCTGGGGGTCGCGGTATAGCTTGGGGTCGCGGCGTAGCATGGGCGAGGCGCCGCCGGCCCGGACGGGATTGTTGGCCCGCAGCGCCGCCAAAACGGCCAGATCCTCCGGTCGGGCCATTTCGCGGCGCCCGCGGATCTTGACGTAAAAGTATAGATAAGAGGCAAAAGACCAGCAGAGCGTGATGACGCCGCCCGCCAGCGCGGTCAAAGGTATGGTCTCTTTCCACCAGTGTCGCGGCTCGGTCGCGGTCGCCGCCCACACGGCTAGTTGGTCGGTGGGCCGCAGGTCGGCGTATTCTCTCCCGTAGACTTGCCAGGAATGCTCATCCCGGGATTCCGCCGGCAGCCGGACGGTTCGGGAAACGGTCTCGCTGATGGGCGCCGTGGTCGGCAGTTTTATAAACAAAGACACAGGCACAAGCAGGGCCGCTATGACCACCAGCCACAGGTAATATCGCGCCCCGTGAGGCAGACGGCGCCTGAGCAGCGGCTTGACGGCAAAGAGCGCGAGAGCGAGGATGCCGCCGGCAATCGACATGGTGATGATAGCCCTGATGGTCGTCGGGATCGCCTCATTAATGACGCCAATGACGCCGATACTGAGGCCAGTGACGTCGCTCACTCGCCGTCACCCCCAGCCAGGAAGAACTCCCTCAGCTCCGCTATGTCGGCGTCGGACAGCCTGCCGCCCCGACGGAGCGCGGCGACCATTTTCAGCGCGCTGCCCTCAAATAGCTTGTCAAGCATACTGGCGCTTTCGTCGAGCAAGAACGCTTCCTCCGCGACGGTCGGGATGTACCGGGTCACGTCGCCTTTTCGCTCGAAGCCGTCTACGGCGGCGATCACGCCTTTGTCCCGCAGGCGAACCATATAGGTCTGGACGGTGGACTTTTTCCAGCCGTTAGTCCGCTCAAGCTCCCGCAAGTCCGTGAATGTCAAGGGCCGCCGCTCCCGCCAGAAAAGCCGCATCATCTCATGCTCGCGGCCGGATATTCTCTGATTCACCCGGTTCCCTCCTTTCAGACATTTGAGGCGCTCAGGCCATTTTGGCGCTCAGCCCACTCAGCCCACTCAGCCCACTCAATCCCTCAATCGCCCAGGCACTAACAGTTTAATACATATTACAATATAGGTACGATATTGTCAAGAAAAATCCCCGGAAAAAAATCCAGAAAAATCCTCGGTGGTGGCAATCCTCGGTGATAAAGTCCTCGGTGGTAAAGTCATTCTTGACTGAATATAGTTATAACGATACACTACACAAAGTAGGGGGTGTAATTATTGTCGGCAATCACTATTTATCACGGCTCGCGGATGATCATCAAGCAGCCCGCCTTTGGCGTTGGGAACCCCCGTAATGATTACGGTCTGGGGTTTTACTGTACGCGGGAGATTGAGTTGGCGAAGGAGTGGGCCTGTACGGAGGAAAGCAGCGGTTACGCGAATGTGTATGAGTTTGACTTGTCCGGCCTCACCGTCACCAGCCTTTCGGGCGCTGATTACAGTATATTAAACTGGCTCGCGGTGCTGTTGGACAACCGGACTTTCCGCGTCTCAAACGATGTCGCGGCGGCGGGGAAAGCATATCTGCTGGATAGATTCCTGCCTGATCTCCGGGATAGCGACGCGATTATCGGATATCGCGCCAACGACTCATATTTTTCCTTCGCCAACGCTTTCCTGAATAACACTTTGTCTCTGGCGCGGCTTGAGCGGGCTATGTACTTGGGCGGGCTGGGTGAGCAAACCGCGCTGAGATCGCCGCGATCATTTGAGCGGCTTCGCTTTATCAGGGCTGAGGCGGCCGAGAAAGCGATATATTACCCGAAAAAAAGCGCCAGGGATCAAGAGGCGCGTTCCTCCTACCGCCAGGCCCGCGAGGCGGCCCCGGTCGTCGACGCTGTATATATACTGGACATTATGAGAGGGGGGTGGCAAAACGATGACCCGCGCTTACGCGGAAACATACCTGGACGACGCCATGAATAATCTGGGCGATATGTTTGATTACGCGGCGATTGACTGCGGCTATGATCCGGAGGAATTTTTCAGCCAATTCATCGCCTCCGGGGTCGCCGGGGCCTTTGAGCGGGGCAACCCGAAATATGTGGCCGGCCTCTCAGGCCCGGAGCTGGCCGCCGAGGTCATTTTCAGGACGCTGGGGACGCGGCCGGACGAGCCGCCGTCGGAGGCGGTGGACAAGAGCCCGGAATATTGGGCGGGCTGGAGTTTGGCGTACTATCAGTGGCATACGGCCCGCCATTTTTCGGACATGCGGGAAAACGGGCTGACAATTGGGCGCGTCCTATCCCTCTACCCTACGCTCCATGAGGCCGACATATCGAAATTCGTGACTGTCGCCGACCGGATCATAAAAAATAATAAGGAGGAGTAAATAGGTTATGACACAAAAAATAGCGGCTGTTGAGGTGTATATGCCGGTCTTTCGGGCGGAAAATCCCGCGTTTGATTCCAGCTTCGTTCTCAAATCTGTTGGTCACGCGGTGGTAAGAATTGTGACCGACGATGGCTTAGATGGCTATGGCATGACCTTCGCTGAGCCGATTGGCGAGTATGTAAAAGAGATATTGGCGGAAGTGGTGGTGGGACAAGATCCGCTGACCCATGAGGACATATGGAATTCCATGTACCGAGCGACCCGTTCCTCAGGGCGCAAAGGCCTGGCGCTCATGGCGATTAGCGCTATTGATATAGCGCTGTGGGATCTTAAAGGTAAAATTTTAGGGCAGCCGATCTATCGTCTGCTGGGAGGCGGCCGGCGAAAGATCCCGGCATACGCCAGTGTGGGGTTCCTCTCCATGTCGAGCGATGAGGTCGCGGAAAAATCCCTGCTATACATCAAGGAAGGCTACCGCGTCCTGAAAATAAAAGTTGGTTACGATGGCGGTAAGAACCTGACCGCGGATATCAGGCGCGTAGAGAGACTCCGCCGCGAAGTGGGCGGTGAGATTGAGATAATTGTCGACGCGAACGGCGCGTATGATGTCTCAACGGCGATTCGGCTGGCAAAGTCTCTTGCCGAGTTGGGTGTCTGCTTATTTGAGGAGCCGGTACCAGCGGACGATATTCAAGGGCTGCGCAGAGTGCGGGACGCGGCGTGTATTCCTATTGCCGCCGGTGAAAACGAGTACACCAAATATGGCTGCCGCGACCTTTTGTTAGCGGAGGCTGTTGATGTGCTGCAATTCGACATTACCAGAGCGGGCGGTTTTACCGAGATGATAAAAATCTCAGCGATGACGCAGGCTTGGAATTTGAGGTTGGCGCCTCACTTTTGGCCGCAATTGTCAGCGCATCTGCTCAGCCCGGCGCCCCACGGCTTGTACTTGGAAGCGTTTCCAGCCGCGGCCAGCGGCGCGGTTACCGCCAAAGTCATAAAAAACCAGCCGCCGATTCGCGACGGGCATTACGAATTGCCTGACGCGCCAGGTCTTGGACTAAGCTTCGATCATGAATACCTGAAGCAATTCCGGGTATTTTGAAAGGGTATTTTGAAGGCCGCTTGAAAAAATGACGGCCTAAAATGACCTATTGACAAAAGCCGCTACAGGGATTAAACTACAGTTGGTTCAGCATTAATGAATGGAGTGCGGCATTATAGCACGAAAAGCTAACAGCGCGGAAGGGTATACCCTTTCGCAATCGTTGTTTACCCACACCCCCGGATAATAAATCCGAGGGTTTTCGCTATTTTCACGGGTATTTTCGGCCTGTGCGAAAGGGTATACCCATGTGCATTTTAACCCATTTTTTAACAAACTGATCAAAACACAAAGGGGGTGTTTAGCTAATAAGGACTGATCCTAGATTCGATGGGCTAAGAAAAATGCCAAGAAAATCGCATGTGCGTGGGAGGGAACACAATGTCTAATGTCTCTGGCGCCTTGGGCAAAATCAAGGCAAAGTTATCCAAGAACATCATAGGCGCTCTGTGTATCATCGCGGTGACTACAGCATATCTGACTCAGGCCCTTAAACTGTCCTTTGGCTCCGCGCTGGCTCCCGGCCCGGCGTTTATGCCAGTCATCGTGTCGGTGTTTATTTTAGTTCTGGGCGCCTACAATATCGCCAAAGAATTGCTCTTTCCACCTAAAGAGGCCGTTGATGAAATAAGCCTGTGGGAGGAAGATGAGGTTTCCCCCGGGGGCGAGACGAGCGCGGCCCGGGTGTTGGCGCTTATGGCGGCGCTTTTGGCTTATTCCTTTGTGATGGATAAGGTGGGTTTCATCCTGTCTACGACGCTGATCACATATTTTCTGTTGAGACTGATGAAATTTAAGAGTTGGTGGATATCGTTGATCGCTACGGTGATCATAGTTGGCCTGACTTACTTTGTTTTTGAGCGATTACTGAGGATTCGTTTCCCCACCGGTATGTGGAATTAGGGGCTGGAGTTAGGGAGGCGACGTTATGGAAGGACTGCTTAATGGTTTCGCGATCGTATTAACGCCTATGAATCTCTTGTTCGCGTTGGCGGGGGTCTTTCTGGGCACTTTGGTGGGCGTGCTGCCAGGTATAGGGCCTGTTGGCTCAATGGCGCTGTTGCTGGGGGCGACCTATGGCCTGCCGCCGGAAACCGCGATTATTATGTTCGCGGGGATTTATTACGGATCCATGTATGGCGGTTCCACCACCTCGATCCTCATTAACATACCGGGTGAGGCGTCGGCCGTGGTCACGGCCATCGACGGCAATAAAATGGCCAAACGGGGCAGGGCGGGGGCGGCGCTTTCGATCGCCGCGATCGGATCCTTTATCGCGGGTACGATAGGCATTGTGCTTCTGACTTTTTTAGCGCCCACGCTGGCGCGGTTCGCGCTGCGATTCGGCCCGCCGGAATATTTTTGCATCGCCTTGTTTGGGTTGGTCACCCTTTCTCAAATCAGTGGGCAGGCGGCGTGGAAATCATTCATCATGGTAGGCGTCGGTCTTCTCATAGGCGCCATCGGGGTGGATGTGATCACAGGGGCTACCCGCATGACCTTTGGTTTGACGCCTCTCCAAAAAGGAATTGACTTCGTGCCGCTGGCCATGGGCTTTTTTGGCATCACCGAGGTGCTGGAGGCCGTGGAGTCCAAGGTGATACAAAAAGCGGATGTCATCAAGGTGAGGATGCGGGAGCTGCTCCCCAACCGGGAGGAGGCCAGGCGCTCGGCAGGGCCGATCGCGCGGGGTTCCTTCCTGGGATTTTTTGTCGGTCTATTGCCGGGACCCGCCGGCGTTATCTCCACCTTCATTTCTTATTTTATAGAAAAGAAGTTGAGCAAAAAGCCCGAGGAATTCGGCGAGGGCGCTATTGAGGGCGTAGCCGGGCCGGAATCGGCAAATAACTCGGCGGCTGTGGGCGCTTTTGTGCCGCTTTTATCTCTCGGCATACCCTTCTCACCGCCGACGGCCATGCTGCTGACCGCTATGCTCATTCACGGGATTACCCCCGGGCCGCTGCTTTTAAGCGAGCATCCGCAAGTGTTTTGGGGCCTGATCGCCAGCATGTACATTGGGAATTTTATGTTGATTCTTTTGAATCTGCCCTTGGTGGGACTATTTGTCAAGGTGCTGAAGACGCCTGTCAATCTGCTAATGCCCATTATAACCATACTGTGCATTATAGGCGCGTACGCGCTCAATAATTCCGTGGTGGATGTGATTTTGATGATTATCGCCGGCATCGTCGGCTATGGCCTGAAGAAACTGAGTTTCTCAACAGCGCCGATGGTGCTTGCCTTGGTAATAGGGCCGATGATGGAAAATTCCTTGCGGCAGTCTTTGCTGATCGCTCAATCAGCGGGTTTTACGATTTTCCTGACGCGGCCGATTACCCGGCTCATTGTGATCGTCACCCTGGCGATAATTGTGGCTCCACCTATTATTAAAATAATTAATTTGAGAGGGAGGAAGAAACATGTTTAAATCCGGCAAACTGATAATCATCCCAGCGTTGTTATTGATCCTTGGCTTGGTGGGCGGCTGCGGCTCATCCGCGCCTGCCCCAAGCGCTCCGCCCGCCCAGAGTTCCCCGCCCGCCTCGGAAGCCACTGTCGGCGAGCCTCAGGGAAGCGAACCGGTCGCCGCCGTCAGCAACTTCCCCACCAAGGAAATCACCCTAATCTGCCCATGGAACGCGGGCGCCTCGGCAGATCTTCAGTGCCGCGCGCTGGCGCAGGCGGCAAGCAAATACTTGCCACAGCCCGTCGTAGTGCTGAATCAGGAAGGCGCGGGCGGCATTCTCGCCACGACTCAAATGGTTACAACCGCCGCCGACGGCTATACTGTCGCCTTGGGCGTGATCGGGCTGTTCACCGCCCAGCCGGTTCTCAATCCCGACTTGGGCTACAAACAGGAGGACTTCGACTTCCTGATCTCCACGGCCAGCGCGCCCTGCGCTATCATGGTAAACGCCACCTCGCCCTATCAGACCGTGGCGGATTTGGTCAAGGACGCCACCGAAAACAACAAGACCCTCACCTTTGGCTCTCCCGGCGCCAACTCCACGCCCCATTTGGCTGGCGAGCAGTTTTTCAAGCTGACCGGCGTGAAGGGACAGCATGTGCCCTTTACCGGCGGTTCCCCCACTATGACGGCTTTGATGGGCGATCAGATAGACGCCGCCTCTCTTGTGATTTCCGACGCGATTCCCCAGATTAACGCCGGCACGCTGCGGGCACTGGCGGTCGCTTCCGAGGAGAGAGTCCCCAGTCTGCCGGATATTCCCACGATGAAGGAAGCCGGTTACGACTATGTATTCAAGCCGAGTTGGTATTTATTTGCCCCGGCCGGTTTACCGGCGGATGTAAAAGCTATACTGACCGACGCTTTTACCAAAGGGGTGGAAGACCCGGATTTCAAGAAGGCGATGGACGATCTTAATATCGCTGTGGAATACAAAAACGAGGCGGACACTCTGGCCAGTTTCGCGAGTCAAAAGGCTGTCATCCAGGAACTGGTGGATTCAGGGCTGGGCTCCTAGATTCTGAGATTGATTAGAGTCTGAGAATGACAGACATCTGAGATTGACAGACATCTGTCAATGAGTGGCGTCTGCGATTGACGCGATTGATAAGAGTGACAGACGTCTGAGAATAACGTCTGAGAATAACAAGACAGATTGGCGTATAGGGCATTGACGAATTGAAATAGCTGATATATAATGAATATATCAGCTATTTTTTTGCTACATAAGGGGAGGCGGTATTGTGCTGATAAAAATAGACACCTACGCCGAGAAACCTATCTATGAACAGCTGCGGGACAACATCCTTCTGGGCATAGCGTCCGGGCGGCTGGCGGAAAACGAGTCGCTGCCCTCCGCCCGCAACCTGGCCGCCGACCTGGGCGTAAATTTCCATACGGTCAACAAGGCCTATGACGCGCTGCGCCGAGACGGGTATATCGTGATGGACAGGCGGACAACGGCGATCGTGGCGGCCAGAAAGACGGGGGAGAGCGTATTATCCGCCGGGCTTGCCGCCAAGCTCTCCTTATGCGCGGCGGAGGCTATTTGCGACGGTGTTGACGAGAGCGCCTTCGCCAAGATTTGCGTCGAGAGTTACAAAAAAATCAAAGGGGGCGGCATTCAATGAGCGAGCTGAATCTATTCTTGTTTGTCACGAATATTTGTGTGGCGGTGCTTTGCGGCGCCTTATTGCCCATTGTGCCGTTTCTGACCCGCCAATCGTTTTTGTTTGGCGTGAAGGTACCGCCGGAGGCGCAGAAAACAGACGAGGCCAAGGCCCTAAAACGGAATTATATCGCTATAACGGCGGTTGGCGGGGCGATCGCCCTGGCGGCACTGATCTGGCAATATGTGGCCGCGCCGGATTACACGATTTTCACCGCGATGTACTTCCCCTTCGCCATAATAGCGATTCAGCTGGCCGCGTTGGCGCCGAGCCACAGGAGGGCGCTGGAGTTAAAATCCCGCCTTGGCTGGAATGTCGCCGAGATAACCTTCGCGGACACCAAAACCTCTTTCACCCGGGGTAATCTCTCCGCTATGCCGCGCTTTTGGTATATTATATCGCTGCTGCTGGTATTCGCGTCCTTCGCGATCGCCTTGGCGCGGTACCCGGCGCTGCCCGATTTGGTGCCGACCCATTGGGGATTCGATATGGCGCCGAACGCCTGGCGGGATAAAAGTCTCGGCGTAGTGCTGTCCGCGCCGATTTTCAACGCCGTCATGGTCGCTTTTATGTGTCTGACCGGGATCCTGATCGAGAAGGCGAAGCTGCCAAACGACCACAAAGAGCCGGCGCGATCATTTGCCCAGCACAAGAAGTACCGCCGCCTGATGGGGCACGGGATGGGTTTCCTGACAGTCGCCTTGGCCGCTCTGTTCCTGATTTTAAGCCTGCAAACCGTATATGTTGGCTTTGCCGCCCCTTTTTGGCTGGTTTTGGCGTTGGGGGTTGTACCGTGTATCCCGCTTTGCGCCGTCGCCATAAGGGCGGGGCAAGGCGGGACGCTGCTTAAAGTGGTTCCGGCGGAAGAACCCGCCGCCGGGAGCGGCGATATGGCCCGGGACAACGCGATGAGCGATGATAAATTGTGGGCTTTGGGGCTGCTCTATCACAATCCCGACGACCCGGCGTATTTCGTGGGGAATCGTTTCGGTGGTAATATCGGGTTTAACTATTCCCGCCTGCCTGTGAAAATCGGCGCGGCGATATTCATTTTATCAATGGTCGCCACCTATGTTTGGCTGACCTCGCTGTTCGCCGCCATGCTTTGAAGGAGCGGGGATAAAGTCGCATAGAAAAAAATTACATATAACAAAACTACATAGGAGATAAAATTACACGGGGCGATAAAATGATATTATTCAACTTATTCGTCCTTCCCCCAATCCGCCGTGCCGTAATCGCCCATGCGCTGCAAATCGCTGATAAGCGCGCCTAGCTCCCGCATCATAGCGTCGGTTTCCCCTGTGGGAGATGCCGTTACGGTGAATACCGCCCCGTTGCCGCCGAAACCGCCGTAGCCCTCGCCTATAGCTATAGGTGAGCCATTAGCTTTGGACGAGTACACTTTGAGAAAGAACATCCTGCGGTAGCAGGTGATGAACAGTAGCACGGCGACGCCGAGCAATACAACGGACAGCCATGTTGGCAATATCTGACTGAAAAGTGACCTGCTCGCGGCTTGCGCCAGCGACCAGATTGAGACGCAGGCCATAATGATCCCGGCGATCAGTTGCCCTACTTTCAACTTGCCGCCGTAAAACGTGCTGAGCCCGGACACGGAGTCCAGCTGCGCCTCGTCCACTATCCGGCTTTCAGCGGCGTAGCCGTGAAATATGACCCGCCGGTTCGTCACGGACAGATAACCGTCGCAGGAGGGGAACCGAAGTTGGGAGCAGTGATAGGTTTTTACGACATGTTCCTCCTTTGCCAGAACGGGCGTATCCGCGCCGTTCACAGTGCCGGCGCCGGCGCTGTAGGGGGACGCCTGATTCTCTTTCTTTTGCCAGTGAGATCTCCATTCCGCGCCGTCGCCAGAGTTGGCGGTAGACGCTTCTGTAGCGCCGGTTTGTACCGGCTGTGACGCGGGCTGACTGGCCGGGTTCGGCGCGCCGCACTTGGAGCAGAATTTTTCCATTTTGTCAAATTGCGCGCCGCATTTTTCGCAGAACATTTGAGCACCTCCGTTGATAAAAATATATGGATGTATTAAGGGCGGCCATCGACTCATATTGAAAAATTTCTGATCCTGTCAAGCGAGTGGACGGTTCCTACTCCGGCGCGTAGCCTGTCCCTGTGTCGATAAGGCATTACCGGTTTTCACAGCGCTCATCACAAGAACGGGTTTGTCTTTGTGCGCCGCCTGCCCGTTCCCCAATTGGCCGAACCCGTTGGAACCCCATGTCCACAGCGTTCCGTCGTTTTTCACCGCCGCTCTGTGTTCCATTTCCTCCCCGCTCGTAACAGATTTGCATTGACTGATA
>JAISDE010000025.1 GCA_031265035.1 Peptococcaceae bacterium
GACGGGTTTCTGCTCGTCCATGGCTTTCCGGGCCAGCTTGCTGAGGGCGCCGATTTGCTTCTCGATAACTTTGCCTCCGGCATCTACCGTATTGAGCCGCCGGCCGTTTTTATCGAAAATAACGGCTTCGCCGCCTACCAGCTGAGCGATAAAAGGGAGGGCCTGATCCAAGGAATTAACCAAAGCCTGATCCCGGGCGATTTTGGCGACGTTGCTGGCGGCGATGACATAGTCGCCGAAAGGGATCGCCCAGGTTTGGGCGTCATTGACGATTTGGGAGAAACCGATCTTGATCTGACCGGTTTCCCCGGCTTCCCGGGCCAGATCGTAAACCGCGCCCCGCATCTCCGTCAATTCCGCTCCCGACGGGTCAAAGGTTATGATACGGTTGCCGGAGCGATCGGTAATAGTGGAATAACCCTCACAAATTTGAGCGACGGTTTTCAACGCGTCCTCAAAAGGGGAAACGTCCATATATGTTTCCTTTCTCATTACCGCGGCCATGGGGGCGCCTTGGCCTCACGGCCCGGCGGCCCTGGTGTAATCCTCCGCGTTGGCCATGTAGTACGCCTTGTCTCGGCCGGCGGAAATCCCCAGCAGCAGGCCGGGGCCGATCAATTCTCCTGCCTGATCGGGTACGGAGTAGAGATAAATATTGCCTTCCCGCTGATAGAGAACAGTTTCCTCATCTACCAGCCCGCAATAAAAATCCCCCCCGTCGGCCGGGAGATCGCTCAACCGTCGGCTCTTGTCGTCTTGCATCAGGTAGAGGGTATCGCCGTCGCCGGACAAGGAGCGGTAAAGCAGCGTTTTGCTTTCCGGCAGATAATCCAGGATCCGGGCGTCTCGCTCAATGACGTTGGTTCTGTCCATGATCTTGCCGTCGGCGGAGAGGTAGGCCCGGAGGATGTCGTCGCCGTCGGCGTAAATCAAGGTGTCGTCGCCAGTCCAGGTCAGGTTGACGGCGGCCGATCCGCTGGCGGTGACAAAGGTCTCGGCGAAAAGCGGCGCCTTATGGAGCAGGGTGTTTTTTTCCAGGTCGACGAGCAGGAAATCGGCCTGGCGGCTGTCCCCATCGCTGCGGCAGGCCACCGCCAGCAGGCGGCCGTTGGGAGAGAGACGGCATTCCAGCGCCCGCTCCGGCACGGTGAGAATGGGGGAGAGGGTATTGTCCGCCAGCGAGACGCGGCTAAAGGTTTTTTCCAGGGCGTCATAGCCCAGCAATTGGTCAAGGCCCAGCCAAATCGGTTCCCGGTACTGCTGGGGGATAGCCAGATCATAGCGGAGGGTCGGCAGGGTGAACAGCTGCCGGGTACCCAGCCCGAAGCTCCAGGTCAGGTTGGCGCTGGTTTGCAGCAAGATCCGGTTGCCGATGGATTGGCTGCGCATACCGGAAAAGCGTTCCTCGCTAAATTGGTACAGCATGGACATTTCCCTGGCGGCCAATTGGATCACGCCTACATTGGAGGCTTTGCCCGTGCGAAAAAGGCAGGCGCCCAGAATGCTGTTGCCTGCCTTGTCCAGCCCCTGATCCAGATTCAGACGGTAACTGAGGCCGGTTTGCAGGTGGGTCAGGTTGAGACGCAGCTGCTGCGGGGTCAGCCAGGTAAAAGCGGTGTTGGCCGGTTGTTCCCGCAGGCCGGCGTTGAGGGAGTCCTCCACGGAGGTTTGGTTGACCTCCTGATCGAAGTGAAGCACGAAGGTTTTGGCGCTGTCGGACAGGGAAAGCCCGGCCCGGCATTCCTCGTAGCTGATGGGCCGGGGCAGGCCGCTGCTGTCCAGAAGGAAAAATAATCCCTCTGTCTGATGGGCCAGACGCAGCTGGAGGGTGACGGTCTCCGCCAGGGGCAAATTATTGAGTCCCTGGAGCGTCTGGGAAATCACTACCTGATAATCCCCCGCCTCAATGCGGGGCACCGTGAGATTGACGATATGATCCCCGCCGGCGAGATCGGAACGCTGGATGAGATAAGGCGCCTCGGTGCCCTTTAGCTGAATGGCGCTCTCGGCGGCGGTCAGGTCAACGGCGTCATTAAAACTCAGATCCAGAGAAAAGCCGTTGGCCGGCAAGGAGATCTTGCCATCCTGGGCCGGATAGCGGGTACCGCCGATCTCGCCGCCATAAAGCAGCGGGCGCAGTTCCCCGCTTTCCAGGCGCAGGATATTTTTTTCGGCGGCTGACTCAGGCGGGGAGAGCAGGGCGTCGGCGCCGCCGCAGCCAGCGCCGGAAATCAGCAGCGCCGTCAGCAGAAAAGCGGCCGCCAGGCGGGACTTTTCTCGAAGGACTAGCCCAATAATAAACAGCATATACCATCCATCCTCCTTGCTGATCAACAGCCAAAAAGCAAGATCTCAACCGACAAAATCATCCGCCTCAACTGTCTCATCCGCCGGCGGCAGCACCAGATAAGCCGTGGTCTTGTGGGTACCTCGGCGAAAAGCCTCGCTGGTCACGGGATCCGAGCGATCGGGGTTGGGCAGGTAGACATCGATCAAATCTCCCCTCACCGCCCCGCCTCGATCCTCAACGGTAAAAATACCGTCCTCTTTCACAAAATCCAAGGAAGGAATATAGTATTGGGTGCCGAAAGGAATAGAGGGATCGGCGGCGACGCTGCCGAAAGTGGCCCTGGTACCGGACTTGGTACGGTCGCCCCACTCCTTGGAGGCGAAATAAAACGTGACGGTCACCTCCATCGCCTCGCTCAGCTTTGGCTTTTTCGCTTCCTCCAACGCCGCCGTCACAGCCTTGGATAAAGCCTGATTTTCCGCGGTCAGGGCCAGAGCCAGCCTTTCGGGATCCACGCCGGGGCTGTCCAGGATCACGGTGCCGCTTTTTTGCCGCCAGCGCACGTCCAGATCCAGGGTGTCGCATAAAAAGCGGAGAGGCACGTAGATGTAGCCATATTCCTCATCCGGCCCTACCGGCATGGGCAGGGCGCTCTGATCGGTGATCATCCAGGGAGAGCCGGTTTCCAGCAAATAGCTTTGGCCGTCTTTGAAAAAGCGGATTTGGTTCTCCCCGATCAATTCCAGCCCGCAGCCGGCGATTTGACTGAAATGCTGCGCCGGGAGCATCAGATAATTGGCCCGGGTAGTGGTGGGCAGGCAAAATAAACCGTCGCTGTCATTGATCAAAAAACGGCTGTAATCCTCGTTGGGGTGGCTCTCACCGCAACCCATGTCGATCAGCGGCAAAAGCGCCAGCTCATCGTCGGTAGGCTCGGCCTTTAATAAACTGGGATATTCGCTCAGCAAGACGCCGACCAGGCAGAGAATGAGGAAAAGCGCGGCGGGCAGGCAACGAAAAACCCTTATACGCGTTGATGGGGACATGTCTAACCTCCTGAAGTAGCGGGCGCCTCTTGGTTTTTAGAGGTACCCTAAAGTTGAATCGCTCAGGAGGATTATATCACGGCGGCGGCGGAAAAGCAACGGGATATCACATTATATGACAATAAAAGAAAAAAATGTATGAGATATCATCGCCGCGTCAACAGATATCGGCACAAATATCATTGCCGATATCATCGCCGGCGCCGTCACTGCCGGGTGGCCCCGCGGGTAGGCCGCTCCCGAAATATCTCGGCGTCCATAGTTTTCAGGGTCGGTGATATGATGGGGGAGAAGTCCATCAGATCCAGCACCTGCGTCCCGAGATCGATCCCGGGGGCGATCTCGGTCAAAACCATTCCTGCCGGGCTCAGGGCGAAAACCGCCCGCTCCGTGATATACATGACCGGCTGGCCGGTTTTTTGGGCGTGGCGGCCGGAAAAAGTGATTTGCTCCACCTGGCGGACGAATTTTTTGATCTGCCCCTCATGGGTGACGGACAGCTTGCCCCCCGCCGCGGTCAACTCCAGCCCCCCCGCGGTAAATGTCCCGCAAAAATATACATTTTTAGCGTTTTGTGTTATATTAATAAAACCGCCGGGACCGGCTATCCTGGGGCCAAACCGTGATACGTTCAGGTTGCCGGCCTCATCCACCTCGGCCAGGCCCAGGAAAGCCTGATCCAGGCCGCCGCCGTCGTAGAAATCAAACTGCTCCGGCTGGGACAGGATGCATTCCGGGTTGGCGCAGGCGCCGAAACGGGCGCCGCCCAAGGGCGAGCCGCCGATGACCCCCGCCTCGACGGTCAGGGTAAAATCAGCGTCCAGACCTTCCTCGGCGGCTACCAGGGCGATATATTCCGGCGCGCCGATGCCCAGATTGCAGACAGCGCCCGGACGCAGTTCCAGGGCGGCCCGCCGCGCGATGATTTTTTTGGCGTCCAGGGGCAGGGGCGCGGGGCGCTCCAAGGGCGCCTGAATCTCGCCGGTCAGGGCGGGGTTGAAGGGAAAGCCAAAGCATTGCTCATGATCGCCGGGCGTCGCCTCCACGACGCCGTCCACATAAATGCCCGGTATTTTGACCAGGCGGGGATCCAGCCCGCCGGCCCGCGCGATCTTCTCCACCTGGACAAAAACCTTGCCGCCGCTGTTTTTTACCGCCTGGGCCAGGCTGGTGGCCTCGTAAGTCATAGGCTCCCGCTCCAGGGTCACGTTGCCCCGCTCGTCGGCGTAAGTCCCCCGCAAAAAACCGATGTCAATAGGCAGGCTCTCGTATAAAAGCTGTTCCTTGCCCCTGACGCCGATCACATGGACAAGCTCATCCTTGGTAATGGCGTTCAGCTTGCCGCCCCCCAGCCTGGGATCGACAAAAGTATCCAGGCCCACATGGGTGATCACGCCCGGCCTGCCCCCGGCGATGGCCCGGGTGAGTTGGGATAGGGTGCCCTGGGGCAGGGCGTAAGCCTCAATTTCGTTATTCCTGGCCATTTGCCCCAGCTTGGGCGTCAGGTTCCAGTGGCCGCCGATCACTTTTCTCAGCAGGCCCCCGTGCGCGAAATGCTCCGCCCCGCTGCCGTCGCGATTGCCCTGGGCCGAACAATAATACAAGGTGAGGGCTTTGGGCGACCCTGTGTCTAAATAGCGCTTCTCCAGCGCCTTGGACAGGGACTCCGGGCAGACGGAGCCTACAAAGCCGCTGACGGTAATGGTCATGCCGTCTTTCACCTCCGCGGCCGCCTCGGCGGCGGTGATGATTTTGGTTTTACTCACGCTGACATTCCTCCCGCTCTTTTTTGTCCGCTGTATTTTGCCCGCTGTATTTTATCCACGCAAATTTGATGCCAACTCACCCGTTTGGTTTTGCCGCCGGCTCACCCACTCTGTTTTAATGCCGGCTCGGGCGGCGGCCGCGTTTTATTTTGCCGCCGGCCCGCCCGCCTTCTCCTTTTTCTTCCACTGGGGGTTGATGTTATATTGACGCAGCTTGTTGGCCACGCTGGTATGGCTGATGCCCAGCACCTTGGCGATCTGCCGGTTGGAGGAAAATTGGCCGACGCAGGACAGGAGAAATTCCCGCTCATAATTGCCCAGGGCCTCTTTCATGCTGTTTGGCGCGCTTTGCCCCGGCGAGTTTGTTTCCTCGGTCAATTGGGAGTGGCCGCAATTGGTCAGAATATCCTGATAGACCATCTCGCTGCTGATCTGGTCGCTTTCCGCCGTGATCACCAAACGCTCGATATGGTGCTGCAGTTCCCGGATATTGCCCGGCCACTTGTACATCAAAAAAGGATATTGGGCGGTGAAAGCGAAAAAGCGGGTTTTTTTGTACTTTTTATTGTATTTCTCCAAAAAAGTTGAGGCGAGGGTCAGGATCTCCCTTTGCCGCTTGCGCAGCGGCGGGATCTCTATTGGCATGATATTGAGCCGGTAAAACAGATCCTCCCGGAACTGCCGGCTCTTTATTTTTTCCTGGAGATTGGCGTTGGTGGCGGCGATTACCCGAACATCCGCCTTTACCCTTTTGGTGCCGCCCAGCTTGTAAAAATAGTTTTCCTGCAAAAAGACCAAGAGTTTGGTTTGCATGGTCAGGGGCATGTCGCCGATCTCGTCCAAAAAGATGGTGCCCTCGTTGGCCGCCTCGATCAGCCCGATTTTCCCGCCCGGTTTGGCGCCGGAAAAGCTGCCGTTCTCATAGCCAAAAAGCTCGCTCTCAATCAGGGATTCCGGGATGGACGAGCAGTTGATATGCACGAAGGGCTTATCCTGGCGGGGGCTGACGCTGTGGATGTAATTGGCCATCACCGTTTTGCCGGTGCCGCTTTCCCCGGTGATCAGCACAGTGACATCAGTGTCGGAAATCATGGAGACTTTACGGTTCAGATCCGTCATCTCCCGGGTCTGTCTGGAGGCGGGAATGGAGAAAGGATTGATCAGGTTCTCGGCGTGGATATTTTTTAGGAACTGCTCGGTCTCGTCGTGATATTGCTTGATATCGATCAGGTTGTGGACAATCGTGATGATGAACAAAACCTCGCCGTCGTTGTCCAGGAAGGGGATGGCGGTGCTGAGGTATTGGCTGCCGTTGGGGAGGTGATTCAGGGTGGTCAGGCAGGCTTTGCTGCGTTTGACCCGGGCGACCAGGTAGGCGCCGTCGTCCTCTATTTTTTTCCAGTCCGTGTGCCACATATAATCGGCCAAAAATTGGCTCATCGACATACCGATAAACCGTTCCGGCGGCTCCCGCACGCCCCTGATCACTAAATCCTGCCCGCTGATGTAGAGAAAGCGCAGCTCCCGGTCATAAATCGCCCAGCCGGAGTTGTCGGTGTTGAGCAATTTGTTTAGCATGGCGCCAATCACGGGATCCACCTGTACAGGACGGCCCTCGGTTTTGGTCAAAAAGCGCTGGAGAAGTTCATCTAATATTGCCACGACGTTAGCCCTCCCTTTGTAGATTGTGGCAATAGTTTATCCACTTTTTATGAAATTGTAAAGGCAGTTTTCCATCGCGGGTCAATCGCCTGACCGGCGGCTGACCGGCGCCTGACCGGCCCGCCCGTCTGTTTTTGGGGCGGCCCCGGCGCGGCGCCAATGGCATCAGAATTGCTAATTATAATCTAATGATTGTGGCTGGGCCGGTATTTGACGCCGGCGGCGGGCGAAAAGAAAGGAAGATAGGCGCTATGGATGAGAGGGACATGACAAATAACACGACAAACGATACGACAAATAATACGACAAACGATATAAAAAGCGTCAAGGACGCGGCGGCGAAATGGGAAAAGGAAAAACGGCAGCCCTTCATAAGCGAGCGTCCCGAGCGCCGATCCCTGTACAAAAATGATCTGGGCCATGAGATCAAGCCTGTGTACACGCCGGCGGATCTGGCGGAGCGGGGTTTTGACTATGAGAAGGATTGCGGCTTCCCCGGCCAGCCGCCTTATAC
The DNA here is from genome assembly GCA_031265035.1 of Peptococcaceae bacterium. Lineage (GTDB taxonomy): Bacteria > Bacillota > Peptococcia > DRI-13 > UBA5745 > JAISDE01. The sequence continues at coordinate 7,279 of JAISDE010000025.1, forward strand.
CCGAGGCGCCTGGGCCAATATGAACCGGAGCGATCACGCCTATATCGGCTGTTATTCCGGCTTTGGCGACGCCGAGGAAACCAAGCCCCGCTACGAGAAGGTGGTCAAATGGGGCTGCACCAAGCTGGAGATGGCCTGGGATCTGCCTACGCAAATCGGCTACGACTCCGACCATATCATGGCGACGGGGGAGGTGGGCCGCACCGGCGTGGCGGTGGATACCTTCAAGGATATCGAGATTATGTTTGAGAATATCCGCCTGGATCAAATCAAGGCTTTGCAGCTGCTGGCGAATTCCATCGGGCCGATTGGCCTGGGCATCCAGATCGCCCTCGCGCGGAAGCAGGGCGTCAAATTCAGCGCCATGCAGGGCTTTTTGCAAAACGACGTCCTGAAGGAATATTGCGCCAGGGGCACTTATATTTTCCCGGTCAACTCGGCGGTCAAGCTATCCTGCGACGTGGTGGAGTGGTGTATCAACAACGCGCCCAATTGGAAACCGCTGTGTATTTGCGCCAACCATCTCAACGCCGCCGGCGCCGGTTCCCACAACGCCATCGCCTTCGCCATGTGCAACGCCTTTGTTTATATAGACGAGTTGATCGCCAGGGGCTATAAAATCGAGGAAATTGTGCCGCTTATGAGATTCTTGGTGGATGAGCGGGAGGATTTTTTCGTGATGGTCGCCCTGCCCAGGGCCGCCCGGAAGGTTTGGGAGCAGCAGGTCGGGAAGCGCTACGGCGTGACAGACCCCAACTCCCCGGCCCTGCGTTATGACGTGAGCACTTATTCCCACGGCGGCGAGACGCTGACGGAGCCGATCAACAATATCCTGCGCATCGGCTTTTCCGCCCTGGGCTATTATTTGGGCGGCTCCACCTATATTTATTGCGCCGGCTATGACGAGGCCATGGGGCTGACCTCGGAGACCACCTGCAAGGTCGCTATCCGCACCAACCAAATTATCAATAATGAGCTGGGCTTCTCCAAAACCATCGACCCTTTCGCCGGCTCCTATTTTGTGGAGAGCCTGACGATGGATATAGCCAATGATATTACCAAGCAGGTGGACTATGTCATGAAAAATTACGGCGACGCCAAAAACGCGATGGATAAAGGGTATTTTCAGGGCGTGATGTCCCAAGGCTCCGTCCGCCGGCAGGCGGAGTTTGAGAATGGGGAGCGGCAATTTGTCTCCCTGAATCTCTTTCCCACCGATGAGCAGCTGCCCACCGGCGCCTACAGGATGGATCCGGCGGTGGAAAAACGGCAATTGGCCCGGCTGGCGGCGGTAAAAAAGAGCCGGGATCAGGCCCGGGTCAAGGCTTGTCTCGACAATTTGCGGGAGATCGCCCAGACCAATAGAAATACCGTGGACGCGGTGGTGGATTGCCTGGAAGCCTATTGTACCCTGGGGGAGATCTGCGATGTTTGGCGGGGTGTCTACGGGGAGTTCCAAACGCTGACGACTTTCTGAATGATCAACAGACACGAATACTGCCAATGCCCGACCTTTTTGGCAATATTCTTGCCAAAAAGGATGGCCGCCGGCCGGCGGCGGCGCCGGCCCGGGCGCTGGCCGGCCCTGCCGCGGCCGGTTCTTACCGTGGCATATGATTTGCTATCGTAAAAGATCAACAGGCGCGCGACCTGAATGCACGATGGCACATCATAAATATTTAAGGAGGTATCGTAGTGGCGAAGCTTTTAGAGGGGATGAGGGTTGTCGATCTGACCCAATTCCTTTCCGGGCCTTTTGGCACGCAGCTGCTGGCGGGGATGGGCGCCCAGGTGATCAAGGTGGAGACGCCGGGCAAGGGGTCGGCGGAACGCTCCAGCACACCCTTCGCCGGCGCCAAAGGTGTCAGTACCAAGCGGCAAACCGAGGAGGATTTGTCCTTGCCGGTCTTGAAGCGGAATCGGAATAAAGAGTCTGTCACCCTGAACCTGAAAACGGCGGAAGGCAAGGCGCTCTTTTTTCGCCTGATTGAGCGGGCGGATGTGGTGATGGAAAACTTTCGGCCAGGCACGATGGAAAAACTGGGTCTCAGCTACGAGGCGGTGAAGGCGGTAAACCCCTCTATTATCTATTGCTCCTTAAACGGCTTTGGCGATATTCAGGCGTACAAAAATTTACCGGCCTTTGATATTGTGATCCAGGCGATGAGCGGGTTGATGTGCGTCAATGGCGACAGCGACGGCCCGCCAACCCGGGCCAATGTGGCGGTGGCCGATATTGGCGCCGGCATATATTGCTGCATAGGCATTTTGGCGGCCTTTATTTATCGCCAGCGCACAGGGGTGGGGCAAAGAGTGGATGTTTCCATGATCGAGACGGCGTTGTCCTATCTGATGGACGAGGCGCCAGATTTTTGGGCCACCCAGGGAGTGCCTTACCGCAACGGCAGCCGGGTGACCCGCCTGACGCCTTTCAATTGCTACAAGGCCCAGGACGGGGACTATGTCATCGCCAGCGGTACCGACGCGCATTGGCAAACGATCCTGCGCATTATGGGGCGGGAGGATCTCCTGGAGGACAGCCGCTATAAGGAGAGCAGCCAGCGGGCGAAAAATACCCAAGAGGTGGACGGGATCATCAATGCCTGGTCAAAGGGGCTGGCGGCGGACGAGGCGGTAAAAGCTTTGCAGGCGGGCGGCATACCCTGCGCCAAGGTAAAAACCATACCGGAGGCTTACAGCGATCCCGAGTTGGTGGGGTTTGGCTCCATTGTGCCTGTGCGGCATCCGGTGGCCGGGGAGATCAACGAGGTAAAGTCCTGGGATTTCCCCATTCATTTCAGCGAGGACGAGACTCGGTTCTCCCGGCCGGCCCCGTTGCTGGGGGAGCAAAATACCCAAATATATCAGGGACTTTTGGGATTGGGGACAGAGGAATTGGCGGCGTTGCGGGCGAAAGGCGTTATTTGAGTCTAGCCCGTTGTGATTTAAGGCAAAGGTTTAGTGTTTGAGTTGTTGAGTGTTACTGCCGCGGCGAAAAGAGAAAGGGGTTTTCATTTATGAGCAATGTTGTTATTGTCAACGCGAAGCGCACGCCTTTTGGCAACTTTGGCGGCGCCATGATGGGGTTTACCAATGTGGAGTCCGGGGCCATGGCGGTAAATCAGGCGAAGGGCGATTTCCCGGCGGCGGATATTGATCAGCTGATTTTCGGCAATGTTTACCCTGGCAGCGGTCTTTCCCCCGCCCGCCAGATTATCGCGGCCGCCAAGTGGCCCATCGAGTCCAACGTGTTGCATGTGGAACGGGCCTGCTGCTCCAGCATGTCGGCTATAGGCATTGGTTTTGAGCGGATCCGCTCCGGCCGGGCGAAAGTGATCATGGCGGCCGGCGCCGAGGCGATGAGTACCATCCCTTACATGATCCCTCAGCTCCGCTGGGGTACTAGGCTTGGGGATATCACGATTTACGACGATCTGATTGTCCGCAATCCTTATCTGAACACGCCCATGGCGCAGTACGCCGGCGAGGTGGGCGTGGAGTGGGGCGAGGGCCGGGAGCAGCAGGACGAGTGGGCTATGCGCAGCAATCTGCTGGCCATTGAGGCATGGGAAAAAGGCTTGTTTAAGGATGAGATTTTCCCGGTGGAGGTGACCCAAAAGAAGAAAACCTTTACCTTTGAGAAGGATGAGCATCCCAGGTCGGATACCTCAATGGAGAAGCTGGCCAAGCTGAAAACCGTTTACGGCAGCCCCACTGTCACGGGGGGCAACGCCTCCGGCTTGAGTGACGGCGCCTCCGCCATGCTGATCATGGATGAGGATGTGGCGAAGGAACGGGGCCTGAAGCCTTTGGCTCGGATAGTGGACTGGGTATCGACGTGCTCCGAGCCTAGAAACAGCCCGTTGCTGCCCGCTATCGCCTCTAAAAAATTGCTCAGCGCCAATAATCTGACCATAGATCAAATGGCGGTGGTCGAGATTAACGAGGCGTTCGCGCCTATGCCGCTGGTGTCTTCCCGGGTATTGTGCGACAAAAATCTGGACAAGGCCAAAAAACTCCGGGAACGAATCAATGTCAAGGGCGGCGCCATTGGCATCGGCCATCCCGTGGGCGCCACCGGCTGCCGGATCACCATGACCATGATGTACGAGCTGCGTCGCCGCAAAGAGCAATACGGCCTGGCGGCCATCTGCGGCGCTATCGGCCAGGGCGACGCGATCATTTTGGAAGCGATTTATTGAGTCTGCTCACTACTTGGAAAGGATGTGTCTCGGATGAGCGGGGGTAAAATTCGCGTTTTAATCGCGAAGGTGGGCCTGGACGGGCATGATGTCGGCGCTAAGGTGGTGGCCAGGGGATTGGCCGACGCCGGTATGGAGGTGATTTATACGGGACTGCGGCAAACGCCGCAAACAGTAGTAAAGATCGCTGTTCAAGAGGATGTGGACATCATCGGCATAAGCTTGCTTTCGGGATCCCACATGGTATTTATCCCCGAGGTCATCCGCCTGTTAAAGGAAAACAAAGCCGACGATATCGGCGTGTTCTGCGGCGGCGTTATCCCGGTGGAGGACATCACCGAGCTGAAAAAAATCGGCGTCAAGGATGTCTTCCTTACCGGCAGCAATATGAAGGACGTGGCGGCCCGGGCCAGGGAAATCTACGCGGAGCGGCAGGAGCTTAGACATGCGCGATGAGGGCGGCCCTACTTTGTCCGCTAAGGCCAGGGCGATCCGGGCAGGCGACGTGCGGACGATATCCCGCGGGATCAGCGGTATTGAGAATGGCGACGAGGAAATGCGTGATCTGCTGAGGGAATTATACCCTTTTACCGGCGGCGCCAGAGTGATCGGCTTCACCGGCGCGCCGGGAGCGGGGAAAAGCAGCGTGATCCATGAGTTGATTCGCGAGTATCTGCGTTTTGGCCTGCGGATCGCTGTGCTGGCCGTAGATCCTACCAGTGAGTTTACCGGCGGCGGGGTGCTGGGCGATCGGATTCGGATGCCCGTCTTTCACGATCATCTGTACATTCGCAGTTTTGGCGCCAGAGGGCGGTTGGGGGGTTTGAGCGATTCCTGCGGGCAGGTGCTCTCGCTGCTGGACGCCGCCGGCTTTGAGAGAATTTTCGTGGAAACCGTGGGGGCGGGACAGTCGGAGATAGAGATCCGTTACTACGCCGATACGGTAGTGGTGGTGGCGAATCCCAATCAGGGCGACGATATCCAAATGCTGAAAGCTGGCATCCTGGAAATTGGGGATGTCTTTATCGTCAACAAATGCGAGCTGCCGGGGGCGGACGCCGCCGCGGCGGAATTGACGAAAATGACCCACCTGTTCGCCAAGGGCGAGCGGGACGGCGATCAGATCGCCGGCTATATCCCCCCGGTCATCAAGGTCTCCACCCGGGAAAAAATCGGGCTGCCGGAATTATTAAACGGGATCGAGGAATGCCTGCATTATTTGGAGGACAATGATTTACTGCGCGCCTCCCGGCGGCGGCGGGTCGAGCAGGATCTGAGCCATACCCTGTCTCGCGTATGGCAGAACAAGGTGCTGGCGCCATTTAAGGCCACCCCGCTGTGGCAGTCACTCAGCGAGGACGTGAGCGCGGCGCGGCTGGATCCCTGGACAGCCGGCGAGCGCCTGTGGGAGGCGATCACCGCGGCGGATTTTATAACGACGTTACCCCAAAAAACGACATTACCCAAAAAAAGGAGTAAACCGCGAAAGGAGTGACAGCAACAGATGAGAAGGGCTTATGTTGACTTAAAACGGGGGCAGATGCACTATCGTTACGCTGGTCAGGGCGAGCCATTGGTAATGGTACATATGTCGGCGAACTACTCCATTGAGTTTGAGGATTGCGGGAATATCCTGGCGGCGAGTTACTCGGTTTACGCGCTTGACCTTTTCGGCTACGGTTTTTCGGACAAGACGGAGAAATATCTCTCGGTGCGGGAGCATATGGAGACAGTGCTGGAGTTTATGGACGCCATGGGTATATCCTCCGCTTACTTTGTGGGCACACTGGTAGGCGCGAATGTCTGCGCCCGCCTGGCCGCCGCCTGGCCCCAGCGGGCGCAGGGCCTGATGCTGGCCGGCGTGTGCTTCAACCCGGATCCCAACATGTATCCCGGTTTGCGTCACGCGCCTGTCTTCCATCTGGTGCCGCCCTCGGACGGGGGCGATCATTTGAAGGATATGTGGATGAAAGCGTCCAGATACGGCGAGACGCCGGCGATCCGGGACGTGCGAGCCCTGGGTATGCATTTGGCCGGTGATTGCCGCGAGGGCATGCACTGGGCGCTTTGCGAGGATACCGATTTTGGCGATTGCCTGCCCCTGATCAAGGCGCCGACCTTTGTGACGGCCTATGACCCGACCCCGGTGGGCGGCCCCATGCCGGAGGAAGCGGCGAAGCGGATCCCCGGCGCCAAATTTGAGGTGATGAGCGGCTGCAGCCCGCTGGTGAGCATAGCCGCGCCAGAGAAGTTCGCCGCCTATGTGACGAAGTATTTTGGCTGATAGTTGAAAATTAGCGGAGGAGGGTTTATTTCAATGAAAAAAAGCATGTTAGCCTCAATCGCCGTGATCTTGCTCATGGGTATGCTCGTCCTCAGCGCCTGCGGCGGCAGCTCATCAGCCGGCGGCGGAACGGCGCCGGCTTCTTCCGGCGGCGCCTCAAGCGGCGCTTCCGGCGGCGCGGCCGCCGGGACCGGAACGCCCGCCGCGCCGGCTTTCGAGAAACAAGTGCTGAAAATGGGCACCAGTATCTTCCCTGTAAATGGCGTACATATTCATTATCAGGCCATGGAGTTGCTGAAAGAGGAAATTGAGAAAGCCACCAACGGCCTGATTGAGATTGAGTTGTATCACAGCGGGCAGCTGGGCACGGAGCGGGATTTGGTGGAAGGGCTGGAGAACGGCACCTTCCAGTTGGGCTATGTCTATTCCGTTTTGGGCACGATGGTGGAAGACTATAATATTTACGATATGCCATTTTTGTTCAAGAATATGGATCATTTCGCGGCGGTATCACAAAGCGATATCGCCAGGGATATGGGGAAAAAGCTGGAGGCGTTCAATCTTAAATATATCAGCCAAGGCTCGGCCAGCAATCCTTTTCATTTGTCCAATAACGTCAGGGAGATACATACCGTGGCGGATGTCAACGGCTTGAAAATCCGCGCTCAGGAAAGCCCCTTTTTCCTGGAGACTCTCTCCACTCTCGGCGCCCAGGCGGTGCCTATGGCTTGGGGCGAGGTGTACACGGCCCTCCAGCAAGGAGTCATCGACGGCGTGACCACTATCTATACCGGCTATTATACGGCTAAGGTAAATGAGGTGCAGAAATATCTCTCGGAGTTGAGCATTTTCTACAGCCCCGCCTGGTGTCTGGCCAATATGGATTGGTGGAATTCTTTGCCGGAGGAAATTCAACAGCAGATACAGGAAGGAGCGGACAAGGCGATGGTGCGCCATTACGCGGATAATGTCAAGCAGGACGGGGAAATGAAGGATCTGGTGAAAGACTCCATGATCATTACGGAACCCGCCGACATTGACATGCAGGGCTTTATTGACGCCGTCCAGCCGATGTACGTTAAATACGACGGGCAATACGGGGATCTTTTAAACGCGATCAAGGCTATGGGGGATAACCTATGAGAGAAATCCTGAGCAAAATTGAAAAAGGTTTTGAGGCGATAGTCTCTTTGTTGACCGGCGTGATTGTGGTGCTGGCTATTTACCAGATACTGGCCAGGTATGTGCTCAAATGGGATCTGACCTGGACTGAGGAGACTATGC
>JAISDE010000050.1 GCA_031265035.1 Peptococcaceae bacterium
CCCAGGCCCTGGCGGATCTGATGACCGTTTATGAGAATTTTGGGCAGCTAAAGGGCAAGCGGCTGGCGTTTTTTGGCGATGGCAATAATGTGGCGGTCAGCCTGATCCACGCCTGCGCCCTGGCCGGCATGGAGATCGCCCTGGCCTGCCCAGCCGGCTACCGGCCGCCGGAAAAGGCCCTGAACGATTTTGAGAAAATGAAGCAGCCGGGCGCTAAGTTGACCATCTCTGAGGATCCCAAGGCGGCGGCGGCGGGGTCCGACGTGATGTATACGGATGTTTGGGCCAGCATGGGGCAGGAGAAGGACACGGACGCGCGGCTGCGGGATTTGCGGGATTACCAATTGGATCAGGCCCTTTTGGGGCTGGCGAAGCCCGAGGCCATTGTGATGCACTGCCTGCCCGCCCATCGGGAGGAAGAAATTACGGCGGCTGTGATCGAGGGGCCACAGTCCAGGGTGTTTCAGGAGGCGGAAAACAGGATGCACGCCCACAAGGCGATTTTGGCGGCGCTGCTTTAGATCAAACTCAAAAACCTGAAAAGCTGAGAGCGCGAAAACAGATTAAAGAACGGACAGGAGCGATACAAATGGGCAAAAAGATTGTGCTGGCTTATTCCGGCGGTTTGGATACGTCGATCATCATTCCCTGGTTGAAAGAAAATACGGAATATACGGAAGTAATCGCCATGGCGGCGGATGTGGGCCAGGGCGAGGAACTGGAGCCGCTGCGGGAAAAGGCGGCCAAAACCGGCGCCGCCAAATTGTATATTGAGGATTTGCGGGAGGAATTTATCACCGGGTACATCTATCCTACCCTGAAAGCCGGCGCTGTTTATGAGCGCAAATATCTGCTGGGCACCTCCATGGCCCGGCCGGTGATCGCCAAGCGCCTGGTGGAGATTGCCCGCCAGGAAGGAGCGGCGGCGGTGGCCCATGGCTGCACCGGTAAAGGCAACGATCAAGTGCGGTTTGAGCTGACGGTAAAGGCTTTGGCGCCGGATCTAAAGGTGGTGGCGCCCTGGCGGGTCTGGGATATCAAGTCCCGGGAGCAGGAAGTGGACTACGCGCGGGCCAGGGGGATCGATGTGCCGGTGTCCAGGGAACGGCCTTACAGCATGGATCGCAATATCTGGCATCTCAGCCATGAGGGCGCCGATTTGGAGGAGCCGGGCAATGAGCCGAAAGACGATGTGCTGCTGATCAGCAAACGCCTGGAGGACGCGCCGGACAGCCCCGCTTACCTTGAGCTGGAGTTTGAGCGGGGGATCCCGGTGGCTCTGGACGGCAAGAAGCTGCCGCCGGTGGATTTGTTGAGCAAGCTAAACGAGATCGGCGCCGCGCACGGCGTCGGCGTGGCGGATATCCTGGAAAACCGCCTGGTGGGCATGAAATCCAGGGGGGTCTACGAAAATCCCGGCGGCGCTATTTTGTACTATGCCCATAACGAGTTGGAATACCTGACCTTGGATCGGACGACGCTGCATTATAAAGATTTGATCGCTCAGCGGTACGCCGAGTTGGTCTACGACGGCGTTTGGTTCCATCCGTTGCGGGAAGCTCTGGACGCCTTCACGGATAAAATTCAAGAGGTGGTGACCGGCAAGGCGCGGTTGAAGTTGTACAAAGGCAATATTTGCTCCGCCGGCGCCTGGTCGCCTTATTCCCTTTTCAACGCCGCCTACTCCACCTTTGGGGAAGACGATGTGTATAATCAGGCGGACGCGGAGGGATTTATCAATCTTTTTGGCCTGCCCCTCAAGATGCGGGCGCTGATGCAAAAGCGTAACGGGTCGCTGTGATATGACGGAGCGGGAAAATCGGCAGCTGTGGGGCGGGCGGTTTGGCAAAGCGACCGATGGGCTGTTGTTGGATTTTCATTCCTCCCTCGGCTTTGATCAAAAGCTTTACCGGCAGGATATTCGGGGCAGTCAGGCCCACGCGCGGATGCTGGGCCGGCAAGGGATCATTACCGAGGGGGAAGCCCAGGCCATCATAGCCGGCCTGGCGGCGGTGGAAGCGGACATCGCCGCCGGGCTGGCGGCGGGGCGGCCGGTCTTTCCGCCGGGCGCGGAAGATATTCACATGAGCGTAGAGGCTTTGCTGATCGACAAGATTGGCGAGGCCGGCAAAAAGCTGCACACCGCCCGCAGCCGCAATGATCAGGTGGCGTTGGACGCCCGCCTGTACGCCAAAGAGGAGGTCGCCCGACTCCGGAGCCTGCTGCTGCGCTGGATCAGGACGTTGGTGGAGCGGGCGGAGCAGCATTATGACTGGATCATGCCGGGCTTTACCCATTTGCAGATAGCTCAACCTATCACCCTGGGGCACCATCTGATGGCTTATACGGCTATGTTTCAGCGGGATTACGGCCGGCTGGCGGACGCCTTGCGGCGCCTGGACGTCATGCCTCTAGGCTCCGGCGCTCTGGCGGGCACCACCTTTCCCATCGATCGCGCTCAGGTGGCGGCGGAGCTGGGTTTTGCCGAGGTAGGCGAAAACAGCCTGGACGGGGTGTCGGATCGGGATTATATGGTGGAGCTGGAGGCGGCGGCGGCCCTGATTGTGGCGCATTTGTCCCGGTTCAGCGAGGAATTGATCCTTTGGGCCAGCCAGCAGTTTGGCTTTGTGGAGTTGGACGACGCCTACAGTACCGGCTCGTCGATTATGCCGCAGAAAAAAAACCCCGACGCGGCGGAGTTGATCCGGGGCAAGAGCGGCCGGGTGTTTGGGCATTTGCTGGGGACGCTGACGATGCTGAAAGGGTTGCCGTTGGCTTATAACAAGGATATGCAGGAGGACAAGGAAGCCTTTTTCGACACACTTGAGACGGTGGGGAAGTGCTTGCTGGTATCGGCGCCGCAGCTGGCTACCGCCCGCTTTCGGCGGGAGCGTATGCGGCAGGCGGCGGCCCTGGGCTTCTCCAACGCCACGGATTTGGCGGATTATCTGGTGAGCCGGGGGCTGGCCTTTCGGGACGCCCATCATATGGTGGGCGTCCTGGTCAGGCAGTGCGCCGCCCAGGGCCGGGATTTGGCGGAACTGAGCCTGGCGGAGCTGGCCGCCGCCTTGCCGGCCGGAGCGGCCGGCGCTGAGGCTGGGGCCGGAGCGGGGGCCGGCGCTGAGGAGGGGGCTGCGCCCAGGGCCGGAGCGGCCGGCGGCACCGGGGCAATCGCCGGCGCTGAGGCGGCTGCCGGCGCGGCGCTGATTGGCCCGGGCGTTTACGAGGCTTTGAAGCTGGAAAACGTCGTCAAAGCCCGCCGCGCCTACGGCGGCACGGCGCCGGAGCGGGTAGCGGAAGCGATAGCCAGGGCAAAAGCTTGGCTGGCGGAGCGGGACGGCTGAGATACGCAGTTCCGCTAAGGAACTGTCGATAAATAACTTGTTTCCAACTCATTCAGTTCTAAGCCGCTCAATCAAGCTCTCGCGCGCCAACCGCCGATAGCAGACAAGCGGCGCGGCGGCGCAAATGGCA
>JAISDE010000069.1 GCA_031265035.1 Peptococcaceae bacterium
TTTTGTTTGTGGTTTTCGGCGGCGTGCTCAACGCTACCGGCGGCGGCAAGTTTTTTATCGACGCCACCTATTCTATGGCCGGCCGGTTGTCGGGCGGTACCGCCAAGACAGGCGTTATGGCCAGCGCTTTGATGGGCATGATCTCGGGCTCGCCCATCGCCAACGTGGTCACCACCGGTACCTTCACCATCCCGTTGATGAAGCGGGGCGGCTTTTCCGCCAATATGTCGGCGGCTATCTGCGCCATCGCCTCAGCCGGCGGTATTTTGATGCCGCCGGTCATGGGGGCGGCGGCCTTTATCATGGCGGAATATTTGTCCATGAGTTACGGCGAGGTGGTATTGTGCGCCATTATCCCTTCTGTCTTGTTTTACGCCTCAATCTTTATTGTTGTTGACCTGGTGGCGGTAAAACAGGGCTTGAAAGGCGAGGACAAGGCCAATTTGCCCCAGCTGAAAAAAGTGATGGCTTTTGGCTGGCACCTGCTAATTCCTATCGCGGCGCTGATTGTCTTTTTGATGATGAAATGGTCGGCCTCCAAAGCGGTGTTTTGGTCCATCGTTATGCTGGTAGTGGTCTCTACCTTTAAGAAGGGCACCCGCCTGAATAAGGACAAGATCGTCAAGGCGCTTTTGGACGGGGCCAAAGAGTCTGTGCCGATAGCCGTAGCCTGCGCCGCCGCCGGCTTGATTGTCGGCACACTGTCTTTGACCGGGCTGGGCGTAAAGTTCTCCAGCTCTATCATAGCTCTGTCCGGCGGCTCAAAGATTCTGGCCCTCCTTATGGCTATGGTGGCCAGCCTGATTTTGGGTATGGGTATGCCGGCCACCGCTGTATACATTCTGTCGGCGTCCCTGCTGGCGCCGCCGCTGATCAGGTTGGGCATCCTCCCGGTAGCGGCCCACTTTTTCATTTTCTATTTCAGCGTCATCAGCTGCATCACGCCGCCGGTGGCTTTGACTGCCTATGCCGCCGCCGGCCTGGCGGGCACGGATCCCAACAAAGCCGGTTGGACCGCTTTCTATTACGGCATACTGGCGTATATTATTCCTTTTATCTTTGTCTATGATCCCGTGCTTTTATGGCAGGGGGAGGGAATACAGATTTTCCTGGCCTTTGTCACAGCCTTTATCGGGATATTTGGCATCGGGATCGCCTTGGAAGGATATATTGATCGGCCGGTCGGGATCCCTTGGCGAATAGTTTTCTTTGTTTGCGGGATCATGGCCGTGATTCCCAACTTGATCCTCAGCCTGGTGGGCATCGGGATCATGGCCGCGCTGATCTGGCAGTCGAAGACCCGGGGCAAAAAAGAGCGAGCGGGCGGGTGAGCGCGTTATAGTTGGACGGCCAGGAAAATACGGCGTTAGGAAAATACGTTAGGAAAATATGGCGTTAGGAAAATATTAATGATTTGACAAGAAAAAACACATAAAGAACCGCTCCGATTTGTATATAATGTACTTGTGCATAATGCGCTATGGAAATGCGCTATGGAAGCGTTACGCGAAAGTACGCGTCGCGTTAAAAAGAGCGCGGCGCGGGTCAAAGCGCGCGTTACGCGAGATTGTGGGCGGGGGGCGGCGCCGGTGGATGAGAGGATATTGCTTGTTGACGATGAGCGGGAAATCGCTGATTTGGTCGAGTTGTATCTGAAAAACGAGAATTACGAGGTGTATAAATTTTATACCGCGGGAGAGGCGTTAGACTGTATCCGGACGACGGAGCTGGATCTGGCTATATTGGATATACTGCTACCCGATATAAACGGCCTCGCGATCTGCCAGAAGATACGGGATGAGCATACCTTTCCGATCATCATGCTTACCGCCAAGGATTCGGAAACGGATAAAATCACGGGGCTGACACTGGGGGCCGACGATTACATCACAAAGCCCTTTCGCCCTTTGGAGTTGGTGGCCCGGGTCAAGGCCCAGCTGCGCCGTTATAAGAAATACGGCGGGGGAGCGGGAAAAGACGACAGCGGTGTCATCGTTCACGCCGGCCTCGCGATTAACATCAACACCCACGAGGCATTGCTGAACGAGAGACCGCTGCCCCTCACCCCCACAGAGTTCGCCATTTTGCGCGTACTCTGTGAGAACAACGGGAAGGTAGTCAGCTCGGAGCGACTGTTTCATGAGATCTGGGGCGACGAGTATTTTAGCAAGAGCAATAATACCGTCACCGTACACATCCGGCATTTGCGGGAAAAGATGAGCGATACCGCGGACAATCCCCGATATATCAAAACTGTATGGGGGGTTGGCTACAAAATTGAGCGATAAAAAATCTGATTATTCCCCCATCAAGCGGAAGCTGTACTCGTATGTCCTGACCGCTATAATAGCGGCTGTCGCGTTTGTGGTGTTTTTACGCTACTTTATCCAGCGGCAGGGTTTTTTGGGGAATTGGATTGTTGTTTTTCTGGAAAGCGCCTTTCACCTGGGGCATCAAGAGGCTCTGCTAATATATCGCTCCGCCATACGGGGCAATATGGAGATCATTATCTGCGTCGCGGTCGCTTGTTGTTTTTTCTTTTTATGCCGCTTTATAATCTCTAAATTCGTCAGTTATTTTGACGAGGTAAACGCCGGCATAGACGGGCTTATTCAGGGCGGCGACGCGCCAATTGAGCTTTCCCCGGCGATGGCTTTTATGGAGCAAAAATTAAACGCGTTGCGACAGGCGCTGGAAAAGCGGGAACAGGACGCCCGGCTGGCCGAGCGGCGAAAAAATGACCTGGTTATGTATCTGGCCCATGATATTAAGACGCCGCTCACCTCTGTTATTGGCTATTTGAGCCTGCTCAATGAGGCGCCGGATATGCCGGCGGAGCAAAAGGCCAAGTACGCGCGTATCACGCTGGACAAAGCCTATCGGCTGGAGGGGCTGATCGACGAGTTTTTTGAGATAACGCGGTATAATTTCCAGGCGATCGCGTTAGCGAAAGAAAACATAGACCTATACTACATGCTGACGCAGCTGGCCGACGAGTTTTACCCGCAGCTTGCCGCCAGAGGAAAGCGGGCCGATGTTCGCGCTCCCGAGGATTTGACGGTATACGGCGACCCCGACAAGTTAGCCCGGGTTTTCAATAATGTGCTGAAAAACGCGGCGGCCTACAGCCCGGATAACAGCGTCATCGACATAAGGGCGGCGGTGTCGGGCGGCGGGGCGGGTTCCGGTGGTGGGGCAGGCA
>JAISDE010000071.1 GCA_031265035.1 Peptococcaceae bacterium
ATAAGTTGTGAAATCTCGCGCAGAAATTTTGCCGTCAGACAAGGCGGAGGAAGGAGGCATACCCGGGGTGGTATGGCGACTGACGACAACGCGGTCTGACGGCAAAAGGGCAAGCGAGAAGCGCAAGTTATTGTTGAACTGGTCCTAAGGATAAATTTGTTGTTGAGGGGCGATTAGGCGGCATGAAAGTTTCCATACGAGATGTAGCAAAAAAATCCAACGTGTCCATCACCACGGTATCGCGGTATTTAAACAATAATTACGACTCCATGAGTGAGTCTACCCGTCAGCACATTGAGAAGATCATACGGCAAAGCGGGTATGTATATCGGCCGAAAAAGAAATGCCTGAATCGCGTTGGTCTGGTGCTGCCTGATATAGCCAATCCATTTTTCGCTCAAATGGTGAGCGCCCTGGAGACCAGCGCGAGCCGGCGGGGGTATGAGATATTGCTGGGTATTACCGGCGAGGACTTTGAGAAAGAGGCGGCGCTGGTCAAGCGCCTCAGCGAGAGTGACGCGGCGGGCATCATTTATATGAGCGCTGTTTCCACCACCCAAAACTGCTATGACTACCTGAAGGAAAACAACGTTTCCTTTGTAGCCCTGGACAGCTATTTGGATAATTATACTATGCCGGCGGCCGTTTATGTGGACGGAAAAAAGGGCATGTATGAGCTGACCCTTGCCCTTATTGAAAAAGGGCATCGGGACTTCGCCTATATCTCGGGCCTCAAGTACAGTTCCTTCGGGCACAGCCGCTACCAGGGCCATATCAACGCTCTGCTGGAGTCGGGCATCACCGTGAATCCGGAGCTGGTGCGTTTCAGCGGCTTTGAGCCTGGCAATGGCGCCGAGAGCTTTTTAAGCTTGCGTCAGTCCGGCGCCCATTTTACCGCGGTTATTTGCGAGAACGACATGATCGCCTTTGGAGTGGCGGACGAATGCCGCAAGCTTGGTCTCAGGATACCGGATGACCTGTCTCTTACGGGGTTTGACGACACCAACCTGGCGCGATATTACAACCCGCCCCTTACCAGTGTGAACCAGCATTTGGATCAGCAAGGGGAGAAGGCGCTGGAACTTTTGATTGGGCAAATTAACGGCGAGACCCCGGAGGAAAAATATGTGGTCATACCGCCCACGCTGGCGCTGCGGGAGTCTGTAAAAGAGCTTAAATAAGTAAGCAAGTAAGCAGATTAGCCAAATAAGTAAATGAGTAGGCAAATGAGTAAATGAGTAAGGCCGTTAGGAGGAAGTGACGGGTTTGAGGTATATCATCGCTTGCAACGGCTCGGCCGAGCGAATTATTTTCCCCGATAAAACAGTATCGAAGCTTGTTCCGGGCGGGGCCGGTTTTTTCGCGCTCACAGGCATTCAATTGTGGACGGATGAAGTGATGCTGTGCGCCGGGTTCGGCCAGGATTATGAGGGGCAGATCGGCCCTTGGCTGGATCGCAATCATATCGACCGCGGGGGGTTTAATGTGCGGGACGAACGTAACCCGATCAATACCTGTGAGTATATCAGCGCTTCCGAGTGGCGGGGTTACGCCGATTATGGCAACGATCATTTTGACAGCCTGGACTGCTTCCCCGACCAGGATCATCTGCGGGACTTTTTACCGGACGCGGCGGGCGTGTATGTCTTCCGCGCCGACGATCCTGTTTTCTGGGGGCAGATCATACCCTTGCGGCAAGAATTCAATTTCAAGCTGATGTGGGAGATCAAGGCCACCATCGCGACGCCCGAGAAACGCGCCTCGGTGGAAAAGCTGCTGGAGTCTGTGGACGGGTTTTCGATCAACAGACCGGAAGCGTTCAGCCTGTTTGAGGTGGACAACGACGAGGCGGCCATCCGGCGGCTGCGAGGCTATAACCTGCCACTGGTGGTTTACCGGGTGGGCGCGGAGGGGTTGTACATCCTGGCGGCGGGCAAGAGTTTGTTTGCCGAGAGCTTCAAGGAATATGAGACAGTGGATGTGACCGGCTGCGGTAATTCGTCCACCGCGGCGGCCTTTTACGCTTGGCGCGAGGGGGAGCCGATCCACAAAATCGCGGCTATGGCCAATGTGGCGGCGGCGCATAATCTGCGCTTCACCGGCCTGATGGAGTTTGAGCCCGGTATGCGTGAGCTGGCTCTCAAACAGGCTGACACCCTGGCCCAGCGACTGGCTAAGAAAAAGTGAGGATAAAAAGTGAGGTTTAAAATAAAGTGAGGTTAAGATGAAAGAGGCGACAAAGCGTATCCTGAGGGATTACGCTTATCAGGACTGTACGCGGCCGGGCGACATAATGGCCGAGGGCGGTTTTTTGATCGAAGGAAAACCTGGCTATACCGGCATTGACCCGAGCAAGATCGGCCGTTACGTGGTGATGCTGGTGAGGGATCCGCTGCTGGCCTATGGCGGCGATCCCGCCGAATTGCTGGCCCGGCGGCTGGAGCGGCCGATACTTGCCGGGAAAAGCGGGCTTTTCACTACCTACAGCGGCCACTACAAAGGCGCCCACATCAGTTTTATCAGCGGTGGCTCGGGCGCGCCGGAGGCGGAGCTGGCGTTGACAGACCTGATGCATTACACCCGGGCGGACACCTTTATCCGGCTGGCGGGCAGCGCCGCCATCAATGAGGATGTCCACACAGGGGATATTGTTATTACCAGCGGGACGGTGCGGGGTGACGGCGTTAGCCGGGTGTATGTGGAGGAAGCTTTTCCCGCCCTGTGCAGCCATGAGGTGATCCTGGCCATGAGCCAAAGCGCCCAGGCTCTGGGCATGAGGTGGCATGTGGGTGTTACCCGCTGCTCCGACGCCGAGACCGTGGGCGGGGGGCGCCCCGCGGTGGACGGCTATATCCAGCCGCGGCATCTGGAATATATCGATTACTATAATCGGGCCGGGGTGCTGAACCTGGATCGGGAGAGCTCGGTCATCGCCGCCTTATGCACCCTTTTCCGCCGCCGGGCCGGCGCGGTGTTTTCCATTGATAACAACATCGTTAACCGGGAGAAATTCCAGGCCGGCGCCGGCCGGGACGACGCGGTGGAGGTGGCGCTGGAAGGGATCGCCAATCTTTACCGGATGGATCGCCAAAAGGAACAGGTGGGCGCGCCCTATTGGGTGCCTGGCCTGCGAGCTGAAGGGGAGACAAATAGCTGAAGGGAAGACAAATAAATGAGACAGGAACCGCAAGGGGAAATTAGACAGGAAACGCGACGGGAAATTGGGCAATACAGCGAGCAGATATACGCCGGCGTGCTGGGCAAGCTGTTGGGGGTCTATATGGGCCGCCCGGTGGAGGGCTGGTTTTATGACCGGATCAAACAAACCTTTGGTGAGGTGTGGCATTATAAAAATCAAGAGGCCGGCACGCCGCTGATTATTCCGGACGACGATTTGTCCGGTACCTTCGCCTTTTGCCGGGCGGCGCCCGACCGAGGCTACCCCAAGGATCTTGCCGCCGAGCAAATCGGTGAGGCGTGGCTGGATTATCTGGTGGAGAACAAAACCATTCTGTGGTGGGGTGGGCTTTCCCGCTCCACCGAGCATACAGCTTACATCCGCCTGAAAAATGGGATAAAAGCGCCCCAAAGCGGCTCCATGCTACTGAACGGGCGGAGCATGGCGGAACAGATTGGGGCGGAGATCTTTATTGATTCTTGGGCGCTGATGAGCCCCGGCGACCCGGAACTGGCGGTACGGCTGGCCAGGCAGGCCGGGCGGGTGAGCCATGACGGCGCGGCGGTGGAGGCCGCCTGCTATATCGCCGCCCTGGAGGCCATGGCTTTTGAGGAAAAAAGGCTGGATATCTTGCTGGACGAGGGTATGCGTTATGTGGAGCACCCGGAGCTGGAGCGGCTGGTGAGCGCCCTGCGAGAGCGATGCGCCAAATTGCCGGATTGGCGACAGGCCAGGGATTGGATTGCCGCCCATCACGATTATGGGCGATACCCTGGTAATTGCCCCATCCAAACCAATCACCTCGCGCTGCTGATGGCCCTGATCTACGGCGGGGACGATTTCCACAGGAGCCTGATGATCGCGACCTCCGCCGGCTGGGATACCGATTGTAACGCCGGCAATGTCGGCTGCCTGAACGGTATCCGCCTTGGCTTGACCGGCATTGAGGACGGCGCCGATTTGCGGGGGCCGATTGCCGACCGGCTGTACCTGGTGACCGCCGACGGGGGGAGCTGCGTCACTGACGCGGTTCAAGTCGCGCGGGATATGCTGAGAGGGGCGGCCGCTTTCCGAGGGGAAATAGCCGACGCGCCAAGTCAGCGGTACGCGTTTGAGCAGCCCGGCTCCGCGCAAGGCTTTATGCTGTACCCGGGGGTGGGCCTGGAGCAAGCGGCTGTTTCCCTTGAAAACGCCTGGTCCTCTACAGGGGAAACAGGCCTGAGAATCTCCTACCGTCAGCTGGCCAAAGGGGTGAAAGCCGCCGTTTGTGTGGAGACTTTCGTGGACAATACCCCCAAGGCGAGGGCGGGCACCAGCGGTTTTGAGGTGTTCGCCTCCCCTACCCTGTACCCCACTCAGACGGTGGAGCTTGAGGCGGTGTGCCCCCAAGGGGCCGCCTATCCCTCGCTGACGCTGGCGGTGGAGTATTTCGACGGTTTCGACGGGCTGCAAACACATTATAGCGAGCCGTTTCCCCTGACGGCAGGAAATAACCGTATCCGGTGGCGGGTACCGGCGGATTGCGGCCAGGCCATCTATCGCCTGGTCATTGAGCTGCGGGGCGACAGGCGGCTGGACGGCTATGTTATAATTAAAACGGTGGATTGGGCAGGCGCGCCGGAAAATTACGTAATGGGGCGCTCCTATGAGATGACCCCGAACCTGGTAACCTGGACGAACGAGACCATCTGGCTCAAGACCTTTGTCAGCTCGGCGGAAAACTTTTATCCTGATTACCTCAATACCTTCTCGGTTTCCCACCCCACCCAAAACGGTGTGGCCACCACCGGCACCGGCGATTGGCGGGATTATACGGTGGCCTCCACCATCACTTTCTCCCAACAAAAAATGGCCGGCCTGGTGGCCCGGGCGCGAGGTCACAGACAGTACTACGGGGCGGTATTGGGAGACAAGAAGGCCAAAATTATCAAAAACAGCCATGGCGTGATAACTGTGTTAGCCGAGACGGATTATCCTTATCAAATTGACGGCCGCTACCGGCTGAGTTTTGCCCTGAAAGGCTCGCGGCTGGACATGCTCGTGGATGACGAGAGGGTACTCAGCGCCGCGGATGACGCCTATGCCAGCGGCGGCGCCGGGTTTGTCGTAGACGAGGGCGCTATTGTGGCGGACGGGTTCTCGGTCTCGGCCTTAGGCATCGTTACGAAATAAACTTTACATTTCGCTTGTTCTTTTTCCCTCTGGCGGCGTTGCTCATTCTTGGCGTACCGCTGAGGGTACGCCCGCGAATTCCCGCCTTGCCAGAGGAAAAAATTCCGGCGCGAAATTTGTCAACTTTATTTCGTAACGATGCCTTATAGCCGAATGATCAATCATCGGGGGAGGTTTGGGAGATGGCCAGTATCAGCTTGCGAAATTTGAGCAAGGTCTACCCGGGCGGCGTCGCCGCGGTCAGCGATTTCAATATGGAGATCGCCGACAAAGAGTTTATTGTGTTGGTTGGCCCGTCCGGCTGCGGCAAGTCCACCACCCTCCGCATGATCGCCGGCCTGGAGGAGATCTCCGGCGGGGAGTTGTACATTGGCGACCGGCTGATGAACGACGTGGCGCCAAAGGATCGGGATATCGCTATGGTGTTTCAAAACTACGCTCTGTACCCTCATATGACGGTCTACAAAAATATGGCCTTTGGCCTGGAACTGCGCAAGACGCCCAAAGACGAGATCCGGCGGCGGGTGGAGGAGGCGGCGAGAATTCTGGGGATCACCGATTTTCTGAGTCGCAAGCCCAAGGCCCTCTCCGGCGGGCAGCGCCAGCGGGTGGCGCTGGGCCGCGCGATGGTGAGAAACCCGGCTGTTTTCTTGTTGGACGAGCCTTTGTCCAATCTGGACGCCAAGCTCCGGGCCTCCACCCGGGCGGAGCTGATCAAGCTGCACCGGCGGTTGGAGACGACTTTTGTTTATGTGACCCATGATCAGATCGAGGCCATGACCATGGGGGATCGGATCGTGGTGATGCGAGACGGGCTGATCCAACAAATCGACGCGCCCCAGCGGTTGTATGACGCCCCCCGGAATCTTTTTGTGGCCGGATTTATCGGCAATCCCCGCATGAATTTGATCGAGGGGGTTCTACGAGAGGATGGCGGCGGGGGGTATTTTATCGAGAGC
>JAISDE010000148.1 GCA_031265035.1 Peptococcaceae bacterium
ACATAGCTCAACTCGCGTAATCAGCGCCTGCCGCCCACACGCTTGCCCCCAGCCCCCAGCGCCTTAACCCTGTTACATTTTTTCATGAACAGGCCCTGAGAATTGAATCTGCCTATGCAGTCTGTCGTCCACCAAGTACCTCCAAAAATTCAATGATTTTCCCGCGGGTCATATTCTCCCTCCCGCGATCAGCGCGGCCAAATGCTCATTTGGGCGCGGCTTTCTTCTTCCTCGGCTTCGGCAAAGGCGTGACATCGACCAGCACGGCGACGACCTTTCGGAGAAGCTCGGCGTTGTCCGCGTCAATGACATAATGCTTCTTCACGCCGGGATACTTCTCCGGGCTGTATGGGTAGTCCATGTCAGCCGCATCCAGCAGCCCCGCCAGCTCCGGCAGCGGCTTCACGAAAACAGAGTTGTCACACACAAGCAGAATCGGCTCATCGGCAAAATCGGCGCCCGCGTTATGTCCTATGTCAAATGTCCTCCCCATATAGTAGATCCACGGCAGGGTTTCCACTATATTCGTATTCATGTCAAATCCGACCTCCAATCTTGATTTCGCGATTGAGTCTCGATACAGGCAATAAAAATCATGAATATACGTCCTCTATTTATTTAGTATATAGCGATTTCGCGGAAAGTCAAACGGAAAGCGGGGCTTGTCGTTAACGTAGACCATATACTCTCCGAGCGTTTTCTTGTATCTGACCGCGCCGCGATCGGCAACCAGAGACGCGACGTATTCGATGTACTCAGGTGTTGTAGCCATATTCAGATCTCCTCGCGTGATACGTCAAATATTTTTTCTCGACCCAGGGCAAAACTTGTTATCCTGCTGTGAATGTGGGATAATGTAGCCATAGCGGAAAGGAATGGTAGTAGTAATGAAGATATTGATCGTAGGCGGCGGCGGCCGGGAGCACGCTTTGGCCTGGAAGCTGCGGCAAAGTCACCTGGTGACAGAGCTTTACTGCGCTCCCGGCAACGCCGGCACCGGCGGCCTGGGCGTCAATGTGCCTATCGGGGCTGGCGATGTGCCGGCCCTGGTGGGCTTTGCCCGGCAAAAGGGCATTGAGTTCGTCGTCGTCGGGCCGGAATTGCCCCTGACCCTGGGCCTGGCGGACAGGCTGACTGCCGCCGGCATACCGACCTTCGGCCCTACCCAAGCCGCCGCCCAGCTGGAGGGCAGCAAGGCCTTCGCCAAAGACTTTATGGCCCGGCACCGGATACCTACCGCCGCTTACGCCGTATTTCAGGCTGGTCGGGAGAGGGAGGCGAAGGCTTTTGCCGCCGCTTTGCCCGGCCCCTGGGTAGTCAAGGCCGATGGCCTGGCCGCCGGCAAGGGTGTCCTGATCTGCGCCACGATGGCGGAGACGGCAAAAGCCATTGACGATATCCTGGTTCGCCAGGCCTTTGGCGCCGCCGGCGCTTCCCTGGTGATCGAGGAATACCTGACGGGGCAGGAACTTTCCCTGATGGCTTTCGCCGATGGCAAGACGGTAGCGCTCATGCCCCCCGCTCAGGATCACAAACGTATTTACGACGGCGATCAGGGTCCCAATACCGGCGGCATGGGGGCTTACGCGCCGGCGCCGGCGGGGACGCCGGCTGTGGTGGCCCAGGCCCACCGGGAAATCCTGCTGCCGGCTGTAGAGGCTATGGCGGCGGAGGGCCGGCCTTTTCAGGGGGTGCTTTACGCCGGCCTGATGCTTACGGAGAAAGGGCCGGTGGCGCTGGAGTTCAACGCCCGTTTTGGCGATCCGGAGACGGAAGCGGTACTGCCGCTTTTGGAGGATGATCTGCTGGAGATTATGCTGGCCTGCGCCGCCGGCGGCTTGGAGCGAATGCCCCAGCGCTGGCGAGAGGCCAGCTGCGCGACTGTGGTGATGGCCACCGCCGGCTATCCCGCCGGCAGTCAAACCGGCGATATTATCCGGGGCCTGGACAGGCTGCCGGCGGACGTGACGGCTTTTCACTGCGGCACGGCGGTGGACGGGCAAGGTCGCGTAGTTACCGCCGGCGGGCGGGCGCTGGCGATAACGGCGGTTCGGCCCACCTTGGCGGCGGCCACAGCGGCGGCCTATCAGGGCGTGGACGCCGTTGAGTTTGCCGGCAGCCAGCATCGCCGGGACATCGCCCGACGGGCGCTGACGAGTTAGCCTACTGACGGATTAGCCGGCCGCGCCTTTCATGCTTTAGTTCGACGCTTTAGTTCGACGCGCTATTTGACGCTCTGTTTGATGTTTTATTTGACGCTGTATTTGACGTTTTGAAGGAGGAAACAATTGTGCCCATCAGGATTCCGGACGATTTGCCGGCGGCCGCCACATTAAGCAATGAGAACATTTTTGTCATGTCGGAAAAAAGGGCCTACACCCAGGATATCCGACCGCTACGGGTCGCCATCTTAAATCTGATGCCCACCAAAATCGCCACGGAGGCTCAACTGCTCCGCTTGTTGGGCAATACTCCCCTGCAGGTGGATATCACGCTGCTGCACTCTATCTCCCATGTCAGCAAAAACACGCCGGCAGAGCATTTACGGGCATTTTATAAAACCTGGGAGGAAATCAAAGAGGAGCGTTTTGACGGCATGATCATCACCGGAGCGCCGGTGGAGGATCTGGATTTTCAGGCCGTGGACTACTGGGATGAGCTGAGCCAGATCATGGACTGGTCTACCCGGCATGTTTACTCTACCATGCACATTTGCTGGGGCGCGCAGGCCGGGCTGTATTATCATTATGGCATCCCCAAAATTTCCCTGGCGAAAAAATGCTTCGGTGTCTTTCCCCACACGGCCAGCCGGCAATTCGTCCGCCTGCTACGGGGCTTTGACGATGTGTTTTACTGCCCGCACTCCCGCCATACGGAAGTGCGCCGGGAAGATATCCTGGCCTGCGACAAGCTGGATCTGGTGGCGGAGTCCCCGGAGGCCGGCGTCAATATTATCCGGGCCTTGGGCGGCCGCCAGGTGTTTGTTTGCGGTCATTTTGAGTATGAGGCCCTGACCCTGAAAAGCGAGTATGAGCGGGACAAGGCGTTGGGCAAGGCGATCAACATACCGGGGAATTATTTCCCCGGCGACGATCCCACCCAGCCGCCCCTGGTGCGCTGGCGGGGCGTCGCCAATCTCTTTTTCGCCAACTGGCTGAACTATTACGTCTATCAGGAAACCCCCTACGATCTGGGCCAGCTTTGATATTGAACGAGGCGGCGAACTACTCGAAAATTTCGAGTGGTTCGCCGCGACTATCTGATGAAGATTATCGGGGAATGAATGGAGGAGCGCCGCTATGAGCGATATTATCCGCTGCCCGTGGGGCGATACGGACGACCGGCTTATGCGCGAGTACCACGACAAGCAGTGGGGCAAGCCGTGCTTTGACGAGCGCGAGCTTTTTGAGATGCTTATCCTGGAGGGCGCGCAGGCGGGGCTGTCGTGGTCGTGCATACTTAACAAACGCGAGAATTATCGCGAAGCGTTTGACAACTTCAATGTAGACAAGGTCGCCGCTTACGGCGAGGCCAAAATCGCCGAGCTAATGGAAAACAGCGGCATTGTCCGCAACAGGCTGAAAATCAACGCCGCGATTGGGAACGCGCGAGCGGTATCGCGACTCGGCTCGCTTCGGGATTTTATCTGGGGCTATGTCGACGGTCAGCCGATTGTCAATCATTGGAAGGCACATGGTGAAATGCCCGCGACGTCGCCGCTATCCGATAGAATCAGCAAAGATATGAAGAAACTGGGTTTCAAGTTTGTCGGCAGCGTGATTATTTACAGCTACCTGCAAGCGGTGGGCGCGGTGAATGACCATATGGAGGGGTGCGCATTCAAATACGCGTAACGAGACCCAACCCGGGGCCTGTTCAATGAAATTATCCGAAATCGCTCGCGGGGATCAACTTTCCGCGAGCTTTTTATTAGCGATTTTGGATAATTTGCTATTCAATATATCAAGCAAAATATTATTCCGATGTTTATTCTTGAAAATCTATCGGATATCTATCGGATATGAGAATTTACTTGATATTTTAGCGTCAACTTGATAAAATCGGAATAAATCGTGAATCGCATGTGTCATCTACCGGCCTTATGAGATCGTAGGAAACACAGGTGGGGCGGCCTGCGCGCGGTTCCTTCACAATCTCGGCGTCAATATGAAAGGTTTCGCGCAGAACTTCGGCGGTCATTACTTCCTCCGGCGTGCCATGCCTGATTATGTCCCCGCAACGGATAGCGATCATGTAATCGGCAAAGCGGGCGGCAAGATTGAGATCGTGCAGTACCATGGCGATGGTGCAGTTTTGCTCCCGATTCAGATTGTA
>JAISDE010000150.1 GCA_031265035.1 Peptococcaceae bacterium
CCGCGCGATCTCCGGATCAGGCTTGGGCGTCAGCAGACTGACGACCACCATTACGATACAGGACGCGGGCAGGGCGTAAAGCACCTGGGTATAAAGGGCCATATTAAACCCAAACCGCAAAAAGAGATAGAGACCGCCGCCCGTGATAATCGCCGCCAAAGCGCCCTGGGTAGTGGCCCGCTTCCACCACATGCCTAAAAAATAAGCGAAGAATAAGGAACAAAGAAGGAAAGCCATGGCTTCCGAATAGAGAATGGACAGCAGCGGCGGCGGGTTAAACGACAGCAGCAGGGCCACGACGGAAATCACCATAATAGAGGCCAAGCCGACCTTGCTGGCCGCTTTTTCCGAGAGTTGAACATGCCGCTTGATGACATCATTCGCCAAAGCGGCGGAAGCCGCCAAAAGCAATCCCGCCGCGGTGGACATAATAGCGGCGAAAACGGCGGAGGCCACAAGCCCCTGGAAAACGGGGCCGGAATGGTCGGTCACGAATTTCAGGATATAAGCGTCCGCATTGGGCAGAGGCGCCGTGCCGGCGTTCAGGCGGGTGGCCGGCCCCAAAACAGCGATGGTGCCCGTGACAAAGATAGTCAGCCAGAGCATAGCCGTATGCATGGCCATACCGGCGGAAAAAGGGCTTTTCGCTGTGGCGACCCGCATCAGCACGGTGGGGGCGCAAAAAGCGATCAAAAACCAGATGATGAACACCCCGATCTGACTGCCCATAGGTTGATACCAAAGACCGATATTGGGCACTATCTCAACGGTCTGCCGCATCATATCGCCAAAGCCGCCGTAAGTAGTGAGCGCCAGCACAGAGCAGCCCACAACGACCACGACCATCAAAATCCCCTGGATGAAGTCATTCCAGGTCACCGCCAGCATACCGCCCAATATAGTATATAAGGTGAAAATCGCCCACATCGCCACATTGCCGGTCATATAGTTCAGGCCCAAAAGGCCCTCGCTGACGGTACCGCCGGCTTTTAACTGCGCCACCAGATAAACCGTGTAGGCGGAGGCGATGACGATACCGCACAAGGTGCCCACGGCTTTGCTTCTATACCGGATATGGATAAAATCCGCCAAAGTTTTCGCCCCGCTTTTCCGCAAGGGCGGCACCACCAATATCGCGGCGACGCCGGTGCCCAGACAGGTAGACCAGGTTCCCATCAGCACGAAAACAATGCCCATAGTCGCCGCCGCGCCGATATTGCCCATCATGCCGCCCCCGCTCATAATGGTAGCCAGGATAGCGAAAGAGTTCACAAACCAACCGATGCTGGCGTCGGCTGACCAAAATTTGGCGGTGGAAGACTGCGCCTTTTTGCGAAAATACAACCCTACAGCGATCATGACCACCACATAACAGGCGACGACCGCGTAAACCATTATCTGGGAAGTATTCATACTTGTCCCTCCTTACTGTTTCCTCACTGCTTCCTTACTGCTTCCTTGTCTTTATGATGATCGGGAACTTTTTATTTCTTGCTGTCCGCTATGATTCTGATAATACTGATAATAGGAAACACGAAGGAAACTGCGCCTAGTACCCATTGGGAAACCGAAAGATGTATAAACGTGCTTCGCGTAAACATCGGCGTCATGCAAATAATGAAAATAAGGACGACTCCGCCGGCGAATATCCATTGCTCCAGGCTGGGCTTAATAAAGCCGTAGTCGACTTCTTTTTTTCCCTTATTTTGGTCGCTCACATGCCTCATCCTCTCAAAATTTATTTGCCTTTACCGCGTCTGGCCCAACTTTTTTTCTTCCTCCTCCTTTAATAACCGGCGCATGAGTTTTCCCGTGCTATTCAGTGGCAGGGCTTCCCTAATCTCCAATTCCCTGGGGCGCTTGTAAGAGGCCATTTTATCTTTTGCCCACTCAATCAACTCCTCCGCTGTTATTTTGCCTTTATACGCCGGTTTTAACGTAGCGAAAGCCTTGATAATTTCCCCTTTTTTGGCGTCGGTTTTACCGACGACCAGTACTTTGTCGATGGCGGGATGCCGCCCCATATATAATTCCACCTCATCCGGAAAAACGCTGAAACCGGAGCTTTTGATCATCTCCTTGCGACGGCCCAAAAAGTATAAATAACCGTTTTCATCCAGCTTGCCGGCGTCCCCCGTATACAGCCAACCGTCCCTAAGCACCTCGGCCGTCGCCGCCGGGTTGTTCAGATACCCTTTGAATACGCCTTTATTTTTCAGTACAATCTCGCCCACCTCGCCTATGGCGCGTTCCTTGCCGTCCTCAATAATTTTCACCAGCATTTCCGGGAAAGGGCTCATGCCGTTGCCGCCGACAATGACCAATTCCGGCGGTACCAGGGTGTCCGCCGTATGGCTCTCAGTCAAGCCAAAAGCGGCCTCTTGCATAACACTCCGGGGGATAAACTCATTCCAGGCGTCGATCAATTCCTGCGAGGTGGGGATGCCGAAACCGGAAGTGATACAGGAGCGCATTGTGTGCAAGTTATATTTGCCCACCGCCGGGTAATCCATCACCATTTTGGCCAATAAAGAAGTAGTATACCAAGTGTCCAACCAATAGCGTTCGATGGCCGCGCAAATACTTTCCGGCGTGGCCGCGGTCAAAATACAGGCCGTGGCGCCCAGATAAAATGTGTCGTTGATAAAATTCATGCCGGCGATGTGGCACATCGGCTGGGTTTGCAAAAATTTTTGATGCTCGTGGAAATAAAATGTCTGCGACCCGCCTACCGACTTATACAGCGCGTTCATATAGGTAAGCATCGCGCCTTTGGGCAGCCCGGTGGTGCCCGAGGTAAACATGATCAGGGAAACGTCGTCAATATCCCGCTCCAGCTTGGGCGGTTTTACGCTTACGCCTGTAAGTGTCTCCATCATCCTGTCGCTGTCGCCGAGGGAATCGGGCTCCTGATAAGCGAAGGTCCAGGGGACAGGCGAGTCGCTTTTGACAAAATATTTCAGATCCGTTAAAATAACCCGTTCCAGCGATGTGGTGGGGATAACATTTTTGATGATGGGATACAGATAGGTATTGGCGATAATATATTTCGCCCGCAACTCGTTTAACTCAAATTCCAAGTCCCATTCTTTAAACATGGGGCTGAAAGCGGAAATAATGCCGCCTAACCGCTGTACCGCGAAAAAGGCTATGGTAAACTGCGGGCAGTTTTGCATGAATAAGCCGACGGTATCACCTTTTTGAAAGCCGACGCTATGGAGCCAGGCGGCGAGCTGATCGATATAACTGTCCATTTCCCGATAAGTAATATCCGTGCCGTAGTAATGAAATAAAACCCTGTCCGGCACCCGATCGGCGTGGATTTTAATGTACTCGTCCAAAGGGCGGATACCAAAGCGGTATTCCGGGAACAAGGGGACGTTCTTTAATTTGTACATTCAATTATGCTCCTTTCCCTTGCCGTATATGTTGCCCTCGCTATCTCTTGTTCACAAAGCTATCAATAGCCGCTTGGCATTGCGGGGTATTGTAGCAAACTGTGGCGGCGTCTGTCTCATAGCTACCGGCCGCCCGGAAGCCGGCGTCCAGCGCGTTGTAAATGACCTGCTTCGCCATTTTCAGCGCGAAAGAGGATTGGCGAAGCAGGCCCTCGCAAAGCCCGCTCACCGTCTCCTCCAGCTTATCCGGCGGCACCAGCCGGTTTACCAGCATCAGGCGATAGGCTTCCTCCGCGCTGATTACGCCGCCGAGCATAGTCATTTCCGCCGCTTTTTGTTTGCCGGCCAGCAGGGTCAAAGCGGTACCGTTGCCCACAAAGCCCATATTGATTTCCTGGGTGCCAAATTTAGACCGGTCGGTGGCCACTACCAGATCGCAGGACATAGCCAACGCGCAGCCGCCCCCGAAAGCGTAGCCGTTAATAGCCGCTATTATGGGTTGACTGAGCGTCATCATTTTGTTGAACAGGCGCACATTGTGATCAATATACGAGCGAAATTTGAAGGTGTCCCTCATACGATAAATCTCGCCGATGTCGGCCCCGGCCACAAAAGCCTTTCCCCCGGCGCCCCGAACCACCACCGCCCGGACGGTCTCGTCCCCGTCGATTTGACAAAACAACTCATACAAATCATCAATCAGCGCCGAGTCCAGAGCGTTCATTTTTTCAGGGCGGTTGATGGTCACGTTGGCGATTTTCTGGTCGGCGGAGTATAAAAGCTCGCCGCTATCTATGGATTTCATGCAAACCCGTCCCTCCTCGCTTCCCTTGATCCCGTTATCGCGACTCTATAGTGTTATCGCGACGCTATAATATTTATCGCAACGCTATAATAAATGTGGAGACCGCCGCTGTCTCGCCATTGACAAAGCCCTCGCCGGAAAAGGTAACTGTATTCTTATGGGGATTTTCCTCCACCAGGGTCACCCGGCTAGCCAAAGTATCGCCGGGCCGAACAGGCTTGATCAATCTGGCCCTTTCCGAGCCGTAATAAATGGGGAGTTTGCCCCGGAAACGGTCTTCTGAGAGGATCAGCACGCCGGCCGCCTGGCCAATGCTTTCCAGGGTATAGGCGCCGGGAAACACCGGATAAGCCGGAAAATGGCCCTGGAAAATCTCCATGTCCGCCGGAATATGAAAAGCGCCCCGGATCAATTTGCCCGGCTTCAGAATCTCCGCCTCATCCAACAATAAAATCGGGTAACGATGGGGAATAATTTTTTTGACGCTCTCCTTATCCAGCCACATGGCGCTCGCCCCTCCTTTCCCTGTTTATTGGCGCTCGATCCTGCCGGTAAAAACATTGAGATAATAGGTTTTATATTCACCGGCATACTTTTTCCAGCGGGCGCGAATTTCCTGAACTGGAATATATAACAGGCTGCTACCCTCGCTTTTCGCCCTTGGAGGACCCATGATAAACTGACGGTTGATGTGCGTCTCAATGCCTTCCCGCATAATTTTCCCCTCAAAGACGGCTTGGGTTACCAGCAGCGGAATAAGTCTCGCCGCCGCCGGCTCAGCCTCGATCTGCCGGGGAATGCCATGCAATACCAGATAGCTGCCGTCTCTGGCGTTGCAGACGACATAGTAAGTAATGCGCTTATCCCCAAAGAGCGGGCGATATTTGCTCGTCAGCACCTTGCCAATCCAATACGGATGGTAAAAAATCTCGCCCAAGATGAATTCTTTGTCGCTCAAGGAAGCCCAAAAAGCCCGCTCCATCTCCTTGGCGACAGTACGCTTCCAGGCTCGGGGCGCCGGCCGCCATTCTTTCCCCGGAATCAAGATCAATAGTCATACCACCCTTTTCCCGTTTTCCGGCCTAATTCCCCCGCCTCAAATTTTTCTCGCAGAATTTTGTAAGCGGGGACAGTCTGCCCGTTGTTGACCGCGTCCGTGGCGATATAGTAAGTCAAATCAATTCCAGTCAAATCCATCAGGCGGAAAGGCCCCATAGGATGATTCAAGCCATTCTCAATCGCGGTATCAACGTCCTCGGGATCCGCCACACCCAGCTCGATAATCTCCAGCGCCGCGTTGCTGATCGCGCGGGCGATCCGGTTCACGATAAAGCCATCCACCTCTTTTTTGATGATCACCGGCACCTTGTTTACGCTTTTCACAAAATCAAAAAGTGTCCTCGCCGTCTCGTCGGCCGTATGAGGGCCTTTGACAATCTCCACCAGCTTCATGGTCAGCGCGGGATTAAAATAATGCAGGTTGGCCAAGCGCCGGGGATTGGACACGCAGCCGGCGAAAAGCGAGGAGACCATAAAGCTGGAATTGGTGGCGATAATCGCGTCCGGGGCTACCAGCTTGTCCAATTCCCGGAAAAATTTCTCTTTCACATCCTGTTTCTCAATGATCGCCTCAATAACCAGATCGGCATCTCCCACCGCCTCGGCTAATTCTTTTGACAGATGAAAACGCGCCAGGGTCTCAGTCACTTTCGCCCGCTCCAGCTTTCCCTTGGCGACTCTGTCGGCCAAATACTTTTCCGACCAGTCTTTAGCCTTATCCACCGCTGACGGGAAACTGTCGTAAAGCCATACAGAATAGCCCGACATAGCGGCGTTGAGAGCGATCTGGCTGCCCATCAGCCCAGCCCCGGCAACCCCAATTTTTTTGATATCACCCGCTGATTTCATTTTTTTCCTCCTTTGAGTTTTGTATTGGTTTTCTTGGGCTCATGCCCGCCAATTCCCGCACAATGTCTTCTTTAGCTTTAATATCATATTGCGAGGTGATAGCGATTTGCTCCATTACCGGTGAGCCGCCGCCGTGATAGGAACCATAAGTCATGGAAGCGCCGCTACCGCCGGTAGTAAAATCAATAAACTGCAACCAGAATTTGAGTTGA